>JAKBQO010000015.1 GCA_021835185.1 Thermoplasmata archaeon | reverse complement strand
GGTAAATCTAGGGATAAGGGCATACCGGTTCTTTATACAAAGATCACACCGCTTCCATTCAGATATATGGCTTCGGCCAGTATATACAGTTTCATGAAGAGGTTTGGCGTTGATGACCCATCTAAGCTCCCTGTATTCATGGCCCCAGGTTCGGATGATGCTGAGATTTACCATGAAGTGGCACCTGAAAAGGATGATTATGTACTTAATAAACACACAGCCAGCCTGTTTATGGGAACAAATGTTGACAATATGCTAAAGAATGCTGGAATAAAAACACTTATTTTTACCGGAATTGCGACAGAAATAGGAGTCGAAACCAGTGTCAGAGATGCCGGTACTCTGGGTTATTATACAGTAGTTGCCTCTGACTCATGCTCATCGCACAGCAAGGAGATGCATGAAGCGTCTCTTAAGTCCATGTCAGCTGTTTCCACTGTAATGGATACGGAATCCATTATTAAAACACTTGAAAAAAAATAATTTATTTTATAAAATTGGTGTAATAAACTCATTATTTATCACTTGAGAACGGTGCAGGACAAATGATAGTTCATGAAATAACCGGATGTGATGGAACCGGAGTATCCATTTGGCATATTAGTAGATGCTCTCTCGTAATCAATTCGCACTCATTCCCCCTAAGGATGGCGGGATTTCCAGTTAACGATGCTAAATTACTGAATTCGATAAAAAAAGTAAATATATTATGCTTTAATTAAAGAATATGCAGACAGAACATTCTGATGGCAAAAATTCTAAACTTCTATTCAATGAATTTGAGGCGGTTCCCAAAGAAATGAGGAAAAACAAGTCATCAGAGCTTTTTACACTATGGTTTGCCTCGAATCTCACAATAGGAGATTTTGCCATAGGATTTATTCCTGTGCTTCTGGGTCTTAGCCTCAAAATGGCTTTGTTTTCTATGCTTCTAGGAAGTGTTATGGGGTCATTGCTTGTGGCATTCATGTCTAAAACAGGAACTTTAACCGGACTCCCACAAATGATTCTTGGCAGAAGGGCCTTTGGTAAAAATTTTGGTATATTCATGACAGGCCTACAGTGGATGAATACTCTTGGATGGCTCACGGTAAATCTTATACTGGCGTCATTTGCATTCTCTCTTGCTTTTCACATACCATATTATGAAATTTCCATATTGGTAATTGGAATAGTAATATTCTTCATATCAAATTCTGGAAGAAAAGCAATCTCAATTTTTGAAAAATCCATGTCAGTCGTTCTCGGGATTTTATTTGCCATTATAATACTTGATGCAGGATTTCACATAGGCCAGATATATTCCTATAAACCCATATATTTCGGATTCGGTGTGGCATTTGGCATTACACTGGCAACGTCATTTTCATATCTCATGTCATGGGGACCATACGCTGCAGATTATTCCAGATACAATAAAACAAAAAATGCGTTTATTTATACCTTTTCAGGAGGACTGATTGCAACAGTCTGGGCAGAGATAGCGGGCGTATTTATAGCAATAATGTCCTTAAACCCTTCTGGAAACCCTGCCAGTGACCTCAGCCATGTGTTTGGCTCCTATGGGATTTTGGGGTTGATTACCATATTTCTGGGTGGTATCGCAGCGGACGCATTAAATCTCTATTCAAATTCAATTTCACTAAAAAGTACTGGCCTTAAAATACAGCGCATATACGCGGTAGTTTTTGGCATTGCAATAGCAGTAGTGCTTTCTATAGTACTGTACACAAGGTTTTATTCATTCTATGAAGATTTTCTATACCTCCTGGACTACTGGATAACCCCGTGGCTTGGTATAATGTTGGCTGATTTTTTTATTGTGAACAGGTTCAGTGATTTTAATATCAGGTCGGTAGCGGGATTTAATATCCCTGGCATTATGGCATACTTTATAGCACTGCTGGCCTCTATTCCATTTATGGATCCAGGAATTATCTACGAGGGGATAATATCAAAGCTGTATCTAGGCGGAGTGGACATAAGTTATTATATTTCCTTTTTGCTGGCACTTATACTTTATCCGGTAATCACAAAAGTAATTAATAGAGGTACCATACAACGGCATGTTAAATGATTCAGATATAGCAAATTATATAACATTGGGGAAAATAATTACAGAAAATTATATGGAGGAATGCCTGACTCCAAATGGCTATGATCTACGAATTGGGGAACATGACAGAGATACTGCAGTAAAAAATTCCTTATTTTTCATATCAAGCCTGGAAAAACTTGCTCTTCCAGATAACATAGTAGGTTCCCTGCATATAAAATCAAGATACGCCAGAAGGGGAATATTTGGCTCTTTTGGCTTTGTTGACGCTGGGTTCAGTGGGAATCTTACAATGTCATTTTATAATTTCGGGGATGATATCGAAATTATGACAGGCATGAAATTTGTCCAGATAGTATTTTACGAGATAAAAAAGCCTGAAAAAAATTATTCCTTAAGATCGGGAAATTATCAAAACAGTAATGGAATCAACAGGAAATAATTTAAGTGCTTTTCAGGCCATCAAAAATTTACTTATCATAAAAATTTATTTACGATATGCCTATTAGGGTTAAATGAAAGCCTTTATAATAGGAAGGTTTCAACCTTTCCATAACGGCCATCTGGCCATAATAAAGCATATACTGGAACATAATGAGTATGTGGTCATCGGAATTGGAAGTGCTCAGCTTTCACATACACTCATGAATCCTTTCACGGCTGGAGAACGTTATCTCATGATACTGAATACTCTGGAAAATAATGGAATTTCAAATTATTATATAGTTCCAATAGAGGATGTCAACTCAAATCCAATGTGGGTTGCACACGTGGAATCATTGACTCCTCCATTCCATAGAGTATACACAAATAATCCCCTTGTCAAAAGGCTTTTTTATGAAAAACAATATGAAGTGCTTTCACTTCCCATGATAAATCGTGATTCATGGTCAGGAACAAGGATAAGGCAGAAAATACTCAAAGGCGAAAACTGGAAAACTGATGTTCCCAAAACTGTTTACAATATTATGAATGACTTTGACGGCGTTAACCGTATAATAGATCTGTCAAAAACAGACGAAGACCCATTATAATGGTTATACTAAATATTGAAATATTCAATTTTTCCATTATAGTATAAGAATGATAGGACAAAAATATATATTGATTTAAAATACTACATGTAGATCAATTACCCATCCATGAGGGGAGAATTTATTCCGTGAGTAATAGCGCAGGGGTTGATTAGAGAGCTTTAAAAAATATAGTGAAAAACATGAAAGAAAAGCAGAAGTTAGACAAAAGAGATACATACACGTCTGCAGATGCTTCACATAGAAAATCAATCATTATAAAAGGAGTAGGAAAGAAGATGGATATAAGCATAAAAAAGGTTAAACTGGTAAAATACGGTGAGGGGTTGATGTTTACTACACAATTCTTTTCCACGCTTCCGCAGGGGGTTTTCTTGGAGGGTGTAAGATGAATATTAAAATGAGAATCGTTGCTGCCTCATACAGGCAGAGCGATGTAACTGTAGAATTATATGGGCGCACGGATGACAATAAGTCTATCACTGCACTATATTATGGGTTTAAACCATATTTCGAATATGTTGAACCTGATGAAGAATGCATAAGGGAAATAGAAAAAAATCCTGAATATTTAAGAATGGAAAATAAAAAATTATTTCTTGATGGCGGAGAAGTAAACGTCAGGCGAATATATATAAAATCTCCCTGGAAAGTCCCGGAATTAAGAAAAATATGCCAGTGTCAGGCACTTGCAGCTGATATACCATTCCATCACAGATTTATCTATGATTTTGACCTTGGGTCTACTGTAGAAATAGAGGGTGAAAATGCAGAAGAAGAAAAAAAGAATTACACAACCGATCTGGTTATTAAAATAAAAACAGTGAAAAAAACAGAGGACTTTAATCCGGAACTAAAAATATTTTCATTTGATATTGAAAATTCCATTTCAACAAGGGAGATATTCGTTATAGGCTATTCCATATACTTTGATGGCAAAATTAGAGAGGGTTCACTTACAGGAAGTGAACCCGAAATACTGAAAGGTTTTAATGAACTAGTCCAGAAAGAAGACCCAGATATAATCACAGGATACAATATAGACGGTTATGATATGCCCCTGCTGGATGAAAGGATGAAGTTCAATAGATTACAGTTCAGCATCGGCCGTGATTTTATTTCTCCAAGGAGAATAATGGACCAATACTGGAGGCTTCATGGTAGAGTCATAGATGATACATGGTGGGAAGTGAGGAAGGTTTTGCATCCAAAGCATGAAACACTTAATTATGTATCAAATATGCTTCTAAATGAGGGCAAGGAAAATGTTAATCGACTGGACATCGAAAATGAATGGAATAAGAGAAGGGACGATGTTATCAAATACTGCATTAAGGATGCAAAACTGGCACTTTTAATCTACAGGAAAATAAGAATACTGGACAGGAATCTATATCTTTCCACAGTATCAATGCTTCCACTTGACGATGTTACAAATGGTGGAACAAGCACATATGTGGATTCGTTGCTGATACGCAGGGCCGACAGGGAAAACATAGGCGTGCCAATGAGCTCAAGCAAATTTTCCAACGATACCTATGCAGGGGGGTATGTGCATACCATGGATCCCGGACTTTATGACATGATTGTGGTTCTTGATTTCAAGAGCATGTATCCTTCCATGATCATAAAGTACAATATATGCTTTACAACACTGAGCCCTGAAGGCACAATAATAGCTCCAAACGGTGCCAGATTTCTCTCTCCTGATGTTAAGAAAGGACTCATACCCGATCTGCTGGAACAGTTAATGAAAAAACGTGATGAAGTTAAAAAACAGATGAAGGAGGACAAAGCAAATTATGAATACTTCGATGGGCTACAGGCTGCCATCAAGGTCTTGATGAATACTTTTTACGGGGTCTTAGGCACGTCATTTTACAGATTCACTAACAGGGATATAAGCAGTGCGATTACAGCCTTTGCAAGAAATACAATAAAATCTATAATAGAAGACCTTGAAAAATCCGGAAACAAAGTAATATACGGCGATACAGATTCAATATTCATAGAATCAGGAAAGGATACTCTGGACGAAGCCATAGAGTTCGGTAACAAACTTAGCTCTGAAATCTCCGAGAGAGAGAAGCTTATACTGGAATTTGAAAAGATAATGGATCCATTATTCTCACATGGTGCAAAAAAAAGGTATGCCGGGAAAATAGTTTATCCTCCATCTTCGGCAGGTGAAATTCTTGTCAGGGGTTACGAAACCAGAAGAACCGATTCCTTTGATCTCCAGAGCGAAGCTCTCTCCAGAGTATTTGACCTTATCCTCTCAAGGGATGTGGATGGCGCGAAAGGATATGCAGAGAGCCTTATAAAGGAAGTTGCAACAGGAAAAATAGATACCAGCAAACTTGTCATATCAAGAAGTGTAAAGAATTTTTCAGAGTATAAGAATGCATCATCCATGGCAAACGTAAATGCGGCAAAAAAGCTTATTGACAGAGGGGAAATCTTTATTCCAGGTATGAAAGTATCATGGATAGTCACAGATGCATCAAAAACACCGCAGGGAGTGGAGCCATTCATAGATGGCAGGGAATTTACCTATACACCTGACTATGTCTACTATTCAAAAAGGCTTCAGGAAACATTAAACAGGGTTCTGGAAAGCCTTGACAAGGAAGTTGCTGTTTTCAAGAATCCTCAAAGTAAGATTACGGATGCATTTAACGAGAACCCAAAAAAAAGAAACATAGAAGATTTCTTCAAATAATTTATTAATAAACGATTTAGTAAAAATATAAATATGTTTTTTCACTTACTAGAGAGTGAAAAATACAAAGCAATCACTAGTTTTCACATCCTTTGGCCATTTTGCCAATGATGGAAATTTCCTTCTCTTTCCCACACTTATAGCATATTATAAGGTAATACCACATGTAAACATTGCCTTTCTGGGAGTAATGGCAATAATATATAATCTCCTGTCCGGACTCCTGGGCCCCTCAATTGGAAAACTTGCCGACAGAATTGACAGGGATGGGGCACTCATATTCCTTGGGATAATCCTTGAGGGGACATCCGCCATCATCTTTGGTGTGGCATTTGTTTTTCATGCATATGCCAATTATATAATACTTGTGGCATCGGTTCTTCTTGGTGTCGGCCAGGCATTCTATCATCCAATTGGTGCATCCATACTGGCTTTTACATACGGTAAGATGGATTCATCCTCAGCCATGGGCATCAACGGGTCATTCGGCAGCCTGGGAAGGGCTCTCATACCCTCCTTGCTTGTATATTCAATCCTGTTTCTGGGTAAATTTTATGGACTTGTTGCCATTGCCGTATATACATTCATAGCAGCGTTGATAATTTTTTGGGGGCTATCATTTTTCAGGAGAAGCAAATATATTACAATAGATTCCAAAAAACATGGAAAGAAAACAGAAGAGGGAAAAGCCTCTGATGCTGAATACAATAAATACGGCAAATTTCTCTATATACTTACGGCAATTGTTTTTATAAGGTCGTTTTTCCTTCTGGGCACAGTTACATTCACTCCGGATTATTTTGACAATATATTCCATTCAAAGGTGATAATGGGAGACATAGTTACAATAAGTTTTCTTGGTGCGGTATTTGGCCAGCCATATTTCGGGAAGATCGTAAAGGATTATGGAGGAAAATTTACCATCGCAGTCACAACAGTTGCATCCACAGTGTTCTTTGCCCTGATGCTGTTGACAGATAATGTATATCTGGTTACAGTTATTTACCTGCTTTATGCAACCTTTGCCTTTACAAGTTTTCCCGTTCTTCTCGGTTATGTTGCCCAGACAATTCCACAGAAATTCTCATCCCGTTCCAATGCCATGGTCTGGAGTTTTGGGAATATAGTGGGAGGAGCCATAGGTATAGCTATAGTAACACTATTGCTTTATATCCATGTGGCGCTCTACACATCATTTGTTATAATGCTTGTGTTCTCAGTGATTTCAATAATCATGCTTCCGCTCCTTCCATCTAAAGGGAATCAGAAGGGAACCGCTGCTTGAGTTTTATGGTGAGAATTCAATTAATTAGTTTTTACTGGAGTATTTTAAAATCTGATTTTATAATTTTTCAGCCAGTCCAGGTCGCTATTGTAAATCTCCCTTATGTCATTTAGCCCGTAATAAAGCATAGCCAGCCTTTCAAGCCCCAGGCCGAAGGCAAGGACAGGTTCCCTGAGCCCTATGGGTTTTGTGACCTCCGGCCTGAATATCCCTGAGCCTCCAAGTTCAACTTCCTTACCATTAATATCAACTGCCACATCCATGCTTGGCTCGGTGTATGGGTAATATGAAGGTATGAGCCTTATATTCTTGAATCCAAGCCTTCCATAAAACTCAGAAAGAAGCCATTTTAGCGTTGATAGATTTACATCGCCTCCGTATACAGCCCCCTCTATCTGGTATAATTCAGATAGATGCTTCCAGTCCACACTCTCGTGCCTGAATACCTTTTCTATGGAGAATATGAACTGCGGCTTTTCTTTATGGTTGTAGAGATATCTGATGGTATTTACTGTGGTGTGTGTCCTGAGAATCAGCTTTTTTGCCTCATCTTCTGACCATTTGTAATTCCATCCTTTATATTTTCCATATCCGTGTTCATGAACTTTTTTAACGATTTCAAGTATCTCAGGATTCTCAAATTCTACAGGGTTTTTAGATTCAACATAATAGGTGTCCTGCAAATCCCTTGCCGGGTGGTCCTGCGGTATAAAAAGCATGTCCATATTCCATCCTGTATATTCAATGAAATGTCCATGCATCTCAGTAAATCCCATCTCAAGGAATATTTTCCTGACCTTTTCAATTAAATAGGTTAGCGGGTGCAGCCCGGCGCCATTAAGCGGCTCAACTCTTGAATTCAGGTCATAGGGCCGAAATTTCATTTCCTTCCACTTTCCTGATGCAATGAGTGCGGGTGTAAGTATTTCTATATAATTGCCGCTTCCATAGTTTTCCAGTGCTTTTATACCCTCTTTATTTATATTTATTATTCTTTTTGTATATTTCCGTTTTGATACAAGTCCCCTGTGGATAAATTCATCGAGTGCTTCTTCGTCTGGGGTTTTTCCTTCCATAATTTCCGATAGTTCATTCCTTTTTTCATTGAAAATGGTGATAAGATTTTCTCCTGAATATGACATTTCTCCATTGGAGGGTTTAATTCCCAATTTAGCCAAATTTGCAATGGCTATCCTGTAATCTTCCTTAAGGTAATTCTTTATTTCATCCATGGAGCATTTTTTCCGTTCCTCCAGTAATTTATACAGTTTCTCCTCTGGGAATCCGTTTTCTATATATTTTTCCCCCTCTTCTGTTACCGTGAAATAATCATAATAAACTTTTTTTGTATCGATCAAATTTTTAAACTCCAGATATGATACAGCACTGGATACAATACGCCTGTCGCTGTCCATATTTATTGAATCCTCAGGAACATCTTTACGGTCTTTTATAAACTCTAAAACCCTGTACTCATTCAGGCTTATTTCAGTTTTTTCCATTACACCTTAAATAGTTAGCTTCATTAAATAATTTTTGAACATGCCAATGTTTGCCTTATAAATTACTAATATGTTGAAAACATCGTATATTTCACTGTTCAAACTTATTTGAAATTATTTAAATAATAATACACCATTATCTATTGTGGATTACGTACCAGATACATCAGTCATAGTAAGCGGGAAATTTAGGGAATACATAGTCAAAAAGAAAGATGCTAGGGTTATACTTCCAGAAGCAATGATAGCAGAGATTGAGCATCAGGCAAATGAGGGGAGATCAATTGGTTTTACGGCCCTTGAAGAGCTGAAGAAATTAAGGGAGTTATCCAATTCAGGTAAAATTTACATTGATATAATGGGAAACCGCCCCATGGAATGGCAGATAAAAAATGCCCACAGCGGCGAAATAGACAATATAATTAGGAATCTGGCCCTGGACAATGGAGCTACACTGGTTACAGGTGATCACATCCAGAGCATTATAGCCTCGATAAAAGGGATAAACGTCATTTACATTAAGGATGAGGAAAAGGATGTAAAGGATATTCAGGAATTTTTTGATGAAAATACTTCATCTGTACACCTGAAGGCTGGAATGAAACCTCTTATAAAGACTGGTAAACCCGGAGAAGTTGTCCTGAAAGAACTTGATTATATAGTACCATATGGCGAACTGGAGAAAATAGCCTACAATATTGTTCAAAGGGGCAAATTTGAGGATCAATCATTTATTGAAATGGATATGTTTGGGGCAACTGTGATACAGCTTAAAAATCTGCGTATAGTCATAACACGGCCTCCGTTCTCAGATATAATGGAAATAACTGCAGTAAGGCCTGTGGTCAAAACATCAATAGAGGATTACCAGCTTGACAAAAGGGTAATGGACAGGCTTCAAAACAAGGCTTATGGAATACTTGTCTCCGGGTCTCCTGGAGCCGGTAAAAGTACATTTGTTACAGCCCTGGCTGAATATTATGCATCCATGAGTAAGATTGTAAAAACCATGGAAAAACCAAGGGATTTACAGGTAAATGACAGTATAACGCAGTACACATCGCTGGAGGGTGACATGGAAAAAACCGGGGATATACTCCTTCTTGTCAGAGAAGACTATACAGTTTTTGATGAAATGAGGGTGACATCTGATTTCAAGGTTTATTCAGATTTGAGACTCTCAGGAGTAGGGATGATAGGTGTTGTACATTCCACAAGGGCCGTAGATGCCATTCAGAGATTTGTAGGAAGAATAGAACTGGGATTGATACCACAGGTTGTGGATACTGTTCTTTTCATAGAGGGGGGAAAGGTATCACAGGTACTGACAACAGATTATCAAATAAAGATACCATATGGCCTCAATCAGGAAGATTTGGCAAGGCCTGTAATAGTTATAAGAGATTTTCTCAAAAACAAGCCGGTAAGTGAAATATACACATTCGGAGACCAGGTGGTCGTAATACCTGTTGGGAATGAGAAAAACGGGGCAAATCCACTCTTTGCACTTGCAGCATCAAAGATAAGGGATGATATGATGAGGCTTCTGGATACCGATCATGTTGATGTTCAGATTGTTTCAGAGGGAAGGGTTATAATTAAGGTTCCTGACGCAAAAATTCCCAGATTGATAGGGAGAAAGGGGGAAACAGTAACAGGGCTAGAAAAATCATACGGGCTTAAAATAGACGTTGACACACTTTCTGATGATGTAAACGTCATGCAGGATGCAATAATAGAAATCAAAAACAAAACCATATTCATTGATGTGGGGTCAAGAAACAGGCCAGTAAAATTATATGTTGATGGCATTGCCATGCTGTCTGCCCGGAGTTCTTCAAAGGGAATGATCAAACTCAGGATGAATAGCGACACTGGCAATACTGTATATAAATATATAAAACAGGGCAAGAAACTTCAATATATGGTAACAGACGAACCTGAATTAAATAAATCTACTAACTGAAGTTTATATATTTTTTTGCAATACATTATTATGTATTCATACGAAAAAACTTTTAACAAAAGTGCTGAAGACATATTTGGGCAACTCCATAAACTTCTGAAAGAGGCTAACTGGATTATCCTTTCATATGTTGATGTAAAGGAAATATTTACGAAGATGCAGAAAACCATAGAACCCTATTACATTCTTGATGTGTGTTATCCACCTGCTGCAGTGGAACTTTTACATGACAATATTGACATTGGAGCATTTATTCCATGCAAGGTTGTCATTATACAGCATGGAGAAAAGACAAAACTCTTAATGCCAAAACCATCTGTTCTATCTAAGGAATACCTTGATACTGATGGCAAGATAGCAGAAAAATACGAAAATGCGTTGATTGAGATGATAGATAAGATAAATTCATAAAGTTTATTGGTGGGATTTATATGCACTCCTATTGATTGCGAAGAAATCCCCACTACTGGTTTTCGGTCAGGTTATAAATTCCCTATTCGGATATATTGGTCTATTTTTCATTATAAGGTTTGTCGGTCTGCAGGCATGGGGTTATCTGAGTTTTTCACTGGCATTTATAGGTGTGCTGAGCATAGTTGGAGACCTGGGCTATGGGACGGCCCATTTGAGATACCTCTCATCGGGCGAATACAATGAAGGTGTGTGCAATGGCACATTTCTTACCATAAGAACAGTACAGACTATGGTTACAATAGGCATTGTCCTGGGTTCTCTCTTTGTCTGGATAGATATATTGCATAGGGGTTTTGAAAGCAATGTGGAAATATATACTATTATACTGCTTCTCCCATATTTCTTCTTTGCAAGATTGAAGGATGTGCCAGTTATATATTACAACGCCAGGCTAAAATCTGCCAGAATGTCTATTCCACAGATAATAGAGGCACTGGTGAGAAATTCCCTGTTCATTCTCCTTGGAATCGTGTATCTATTCAGAATTCCTGGATATAATACAGTAGGTGCTGCAATTGTAATGGCAATAATTTATAGTTTTTCCTATTTCATGTTCTTCTTGATATCTGTACTTTTTGGGCGTCCATGGAAAGTAAACAGGCCTTCCATGGATCTATTCAAAAAATATACAAAACTTGCATATCCACTTGCACTTGCTGCTGTTATAGGTTCCGTCAGCGGAAACATAGACAAGGTTCTTATTGAATTTTACTGGCATGCCGTGGCAACTGGAGCCTTTGCAAGTCTGCAGCGCATATCCGGGCCTATTGCAACATTTTCCGGTACAATAAGCATATTTTTCATTCCACTGCTAATGAAGAGCAGAGGTTCAAATGATAAAAAATTCAAGGGAGATATTTCAGCATTTGAACGAATAATATCCATTTTTATCTTGCCACTTGTGATTATTTTCATAGCCTTAAGAGTATATGTTGTTAATTTATGGTCTGCTGCCCTGATTCCATATGCAAATATACTGATTTTCCTGTCCATAGCGTCTTACCTTGTGGCAATAAACAGTGCATATTCTTCAAGCCTGGTGGCACGTGGACTTACCACCAAGATAGGAAAGATTACTGTAGCCACGCTTATAGTAAATATTTCCCTGGATATGCTCCTGATACCGCCTGATATATTCGAAATACGCTTCTTCTCTCTGGGGGTTTTAGGTGGTGCCGTCAGCACCTTTATTGCCCTGGCTTTCGAAACAATAGCATACAGAATCACTGTGGCAAGGGCGGAAAGCATGAAGCCTGATTTAAGAATATTCTATCAGCTTATACCATCATCTGCCCAATTCCTGTTTCTGTTTGGTGTAACTCTATTTATAAAGGTATACGACATTTTATTGTTTATTCCTGTTGCCGTAGCATCTGTCATTATATTTCTGGCATTTGCCATTCTGATAAAAGAGATAACCTTCGGGCAGATAATGACATTTATAAGGGCTTTGAACCCGTTCTCCTTTGGAAAGACATTTCATAATGAATAAGTTTATATTGAATAGCTAAAATACAGGATATGGAAGAGATAAGCGTTGATGAATTCCATAGGATAGATATCAGGGTAGGAAAGGTAGTAGAATGTGAAAAGGTCGAAAAATCCAGAAATTTATTGAAAATTATTGTTGATTTAGGAGACCAGAAAAAACAGATTATTTCCAGTATCTCCAACTGTTATTCTCCGGAAGACATGCTTGGAAAACAGCTTGTTGTAATCAATAACCTGGCTCCTGCAAAGTTTATGGGTCTGGAAAGCCAGGGGATGCTCCTTGCCGTTGAAGATGAAAAAGGTGTGTCACTTTTAAAGCCTGACAGGGATGTTGCCACAGGCACGAAGGTGCATTAATGTCACTTGCTGATGAATACCGTCCATCAGACATGAATAGCCTACTTTTGAGCAGTGAAGCACGCCATGCCATGATCTCATGGATAGATTCCTGGTTGAATCATTCAGAAGTTAAAAAGGCCTTAATACTCTGGGGGCAGCAGGGCATTGGAAAAACAAGCACTGCCTATGCACTGGCTAATTATGCACACCTTCCGGTTGTTGAAATGAATGCATCGGAACAGAGAAACAGAGAAAGTATGAAAAAAATTGCTCTCATGGCATCCGAATACAGGGATCTTCTAGGGGATAACAGCAAAACGCCTGACAGGCTTATACTTATTGACGAAGCCGATAACATATTCGAATCCAGAAACAAATCAACTGGAGGAGACACAGGTGGCATGTCTGAACTTCTGGACATAATAAAAAATACAAAGAATCCAGTTGTAATCACCATGAACGATTATTATTCCTTTAAGTCAAAGAATAGTGCAAGGGATATAATTTCCAGATCAGTGGATATAGAAATGACGCCCTACAGAAGAAAAAACGAGGTGAACTATAAAACATTTTTTTCAGGTGTTCATAAAGTACTGAAAGAAATTGCCTATAAAGAAAATATACACATAACCGATTTGCAGATAGATGGAATTATAAAATCAAATGAGCCAGATATTAGGGCTATGATAAACGATCTGTACCTGTATAAATCCACGGAAAATGACTATGGAGGAAATAGTAGGGACACAAGAGAATCCATATACTATTTAACATCTGACACATTCAGGAAACCAGATTATAATGCTATTCTTACATCCCTGTACAGAATGGATGAGGATACTGATTTTTACATGAAATGGATAGATGAGAATATACCCTATGAATACACAGAACCTGAAGCTATTAACAACACATACAACATTCTTTCACTTGCAGATGTTTACTACGGAAACAGATTCAAGGATTTTTCCCTTGCCGCATACGCAATGGAGATTACCGGCGGTGTCTCACTGATAACCAAAAACAGAAATAGCCACTATGTTAAATACAATTTTCCGTCATACATCAAGAAAATGTCCATGAGGAAAAAGAACTTGGGAACATATAATGAAATTAACTTTGCAGGCAGGATGGGTGCTATTTCCCATACTTCCTCTGGGACAATATCCAGAAATATGTGGTTTTACCACGTATTGAAACAACGGGACAAAAAATCCTATGCATTTTTATCCATGGTTCTAGGGTTATCAGAGAAGCAACAACACACAAGTCCGTAGCTCTGTGGACCTACCGTCAGGCATGATTGAGTTGGATCTTGGGAATTCTAGCATAAACATGCACAACATGGAAAATTAATCATTATAAAAGGAGGAGAAAAGAAGATGTATATAAGCACGAAGGAGGTTGAACTGGTAACATAGGATGGGGGATTGAGGTTCACTGCACAATTCCTCCCCACACTTTCTCAGGGGGTCTCCTTGGAGGGAGTGAGATGAATATTGTTTTCCATGGTATATGACAAAGACTTCCTGCATTTTTTTATTGTTCCGCTCACTGTTACTATATTTCCACCCTTCCTGGTGATTAAACCACAAATAGTGGATTTGTTTAACTGGTTGCACAGGTATATGGAAAAGTTTCCCTTTTTGTATTTTCTTTTTATCTCATAATAATTATACAAATACTTGTCCATTTTTTCCGATTCAGATTCCCAGAATACAAGGATATATCTTTTCCTTATTACAGACCCTTTCAATAAACACATAATAGCTCATTACTATTTTGAGTTTATCATACCTTGCTATAATTCATCTGACAAATTTATTCCCTGCCATAATTAAATAAAAATCTATAAATATCATTTATAAATGAAGTAGCAACTAAAAGTGAATAATATGGAAACTTCATACAGCTTAATCAGAAATGAATGGAAACATCTAAAAAAATCAAGCATATACGGGCTCCAAAAAGAAAGAATGATATCGTGGAGAAGGGGAAATGCCATAGAAAGAGTGGAATACCCCACAAGACTGGATAAGGCTAGAAACGTTGGATACAAGGCAAAGGAAGGATATATAGTAGTAAGGGCTAGAGTCAGGAGAGGCGGTCAGCATAAACCCAAGATAATGGGAGGAAGAAGGCCAAGAAGACTTGCATATACAAAGATGACATTAAAGAAGAATATTCAGGTAATAGCTGAGGAACGTGTTGCTGATAAATATCCCAACACAGAAGTTCTTAATTCTTATTATGTTGGCGAAGACGGGCTTTACAAATATTATGAGGTAATACTGGTGGATAAGGCCACCCCGGCAATCTACAATGACAGGAAAATTTCATGGATAGTTGAGCCCCAGAACAAGGGCCGTGCATATCGTGGTTTGACTTCTGCGGGATATAGGAATAGGGGTCTTGGCCATGGAAGACTTGGTAGCGATAAGAGCAGACCTTCCATAAGATCCAATGGGAGACTCCGCAAGTAATTTTTAATGCCACGGTGGCCCAGTGGTACGGCGCCAGCCTTGAGAGCTGGTTCCCTTGTGGATCGGGTGTTCGAATCACCCCCGTGGCGTTTACATCATTTTATATTTATGGTGATCTCATGGATGATCTGGATAAATTAAGGAATGGAGCTATTGATTTTCTCTTTAATGTTGATATAATACGGGATTGTACATATGTCAGCAGGGATGATTTTGAGCAAGGCAACCTGGAATACGAAGACCTGGAATATCAGGACATAAATATGCTTTTTACTATAGATGATTTTACCGTCCTGAACCTTAAGGGCAATGTGGACAGTGTAGATAAGCTAATTATTAATTTCAATGGAATACATGGAGATGACCCACAAAATTTTGACGATGTCCAGTTTTACAGAGAAAAATACTCGGATGTGCTGGAGAGGGAAGACAATATTTCACTTATAAATATAATTCCTCTTAGAACTAACAGAAAGGAAACATTTCTGAACCTCTTCGAAAGAACAGAATTCAATGGAATTATCACATTTGATTATATAATTGGTTCACTGTTCAGGATCTATATATTGCCTGTAATCGATATCGTGAAACCCAAGGAGGTTCTTGTGTTTGACAGTATGCTAAAAAACTCAATACAAAAACTGCTGGAATCAGATGATGCTATCCGCCTTCCAATACTATTATTCGATGATGTCTCCCAGTACGGGGAAAGCACAGGCTATGGTGAAAATGGCAATTAAACTATATATCCAAGCGTGTAATTTCTTTCCATGCAGGTAAGACCTTACAGGAGGCAGGACTTCCATGATATTGCCATTATTGAAAAAATGGCCTTTGGAACAGGTGCATATTCCAGTTTAATGCTCAGGAAAATATTAAACAGTTCGAAGGGCTTCACACTTGTCCTTGATAACGGTTCATCCCTGCATGGATATGCCACAATGGAACCAGTAGATGTTAATGTGATAGATATAGAAAGTATAGGGATACTGCCGGAGGATCAGGGGAAGGGATACGGATCGCTTCTAATTTCTGCAATGGAAAATGAGGCTAAATACAGGTCATATTCTATGGTGGTACTAGAAGTAAGGGAAAAGAATGATCGGGCCATAAAATTCTACAAACATCATGGATATGAAATATTCGAATTCATAGAGGGATATTACAATATAAGTTTTAACGATTCAAAAAATGCATACAGAATGAGAAAAATTATATAACCCGGGTCAAATCCTTTTTATTTTATCAAGTATTTTCCTAAAATCACTTTTATTCCTTTCCTGCCTGAAGACGGAAATATCGAAGAACAGGTTATTTTCTCTTTTCTTTTTTACGGTCATAATGCCGGGATTCCTATTCGCCCGATGCAATGGTTTATTCTCCCTCAATGGATGAAAATAGTTATTCATGTTCTCCATTGCGTTTTTCAAGTTCAGCATCTATTTCATCCGTTTTATCTGCAGTTGCACTGCTTTTGGCGGATCTCTTTTTTAAGAAATTGGTAAGGAGATCCTCTTCAGAAATAGGTGATTCTGAAGATTCGCTAAACCCAAGATTCTCATTTATCTGCTCAACCTGATCGTTTATAGAATTCAAATTATTGTCCGCAATATCCTTAATGCTGGCAAGGGATTTCATATAGCTTGCCTGCTGGTCAGGAGTAATTTTAAGGGCCTGAAATATGACTTCACTTTGGCCAATCATATCCATGGCTTTTCCTGCGTCATTATACATA
>JAKBQO010000194.1 GCA_021835185.1 Thermoplasmata archaeon | reverse complement strand
GAAAGAGTATCTTAATAGCCTTAGCAAGCAATTTTCGGATTTCACCGTTGAAATATCTCCAGAATCGTCCAGTGAAGAAATAAGAAACGTAAATGGAAGACCATATAACAATAAAAGCCTTGAAGATTTTCTCCAAAATGCAATTGCCGCAGGGTCAAAAAAGGTGGACGTTTATTTCTCCATAGGATTGAGCGGGCAAACCCTTAATGACGTTGACAGGGATATTGATTATAGTGAAAAATTAATGAAAAAATTCACTACAGAAAAGGAAAAACTCTATACATTCATATCGCCCATAACCCCATTTATTGACCCTGGTTCGCTCATATATGAACATCCAGAAGATTATGGATTCACAATTACCGCCAGAACCATAGGGGATTATTTTAACCTTCTGGAAAACGGGAAGGTCTGGACCGATTTCTTAAATTATTATACTAAATGGATGTCTGTTGACCAGATTGCCAGGGCAACTTATGAATCAGAAATACGCATGATAAAAATTCGCCAGTCCCTTGGATTGCTGAAAGACCAAAACGCTGAAGAGATAGTAAAAAATATAACAGCTTATATGCACGGAGATGCATACATATCCAATGAAAATAAAAGTAGCCATCTGTCTTACATAGATAAAGATGTTGAATGGTCATACAAACATAAACTTACAAGTGAATCATTCCTTATATCTATATATAAGGAATATAACGATTTAAAGAAAAGGATTTGATTTATTGATATGGGGCAATAAATATGCTCCAGCAAGAGTCAAAAGGTACTGGTTTTTTAATATACTTAAATATATTTCGTCTCTAAAAATACGACAAATATAAATGTTAATATACTCTAAAAGATTAATATTAATATGAAATCAATATGCCCATTTTGCGGTGTCGGATGCGGACTTGAGTTAATGACGGCAAATAATGTGGTGGTAAGTGTCAAACCTGATCCTGAACATGTTGTAAGCAGGGGGCATATATGTGGAAAGGGAAGTGTTGCACATGAAGCATTGACTGCCTGGGATCGCCTGTATTATCCATTAAAGAAAGTTAAGGGGCAACTGGAAAGAACTTCATGGGATGATTCTATAAAATATACGATAGAATCAATTAAAAATATACAGAAAAAATATGGAAACGATTCCGTGGCATTTTACGGGGGTTGCCAGAATTCCCTGGAGGAAGGCTATCTTTTCCAGAAACTGGCAAGGGCACTGGGAACAAATAATGTTGATTCATGTGCAAGGGTTTGCCATGACCCATCTGCAAAGGCACTTAAGCAGATTGTTGGAATTGGAGCTGGATCCAATTCTGCAACAGAAATACCGAAGGCAAAAGTTGTTGTGGTGGCTGGAGAATCTATAACCGACAGCCATCCAGTGCTGATACAGTATTTCCTTGCGGCAAAGAAAAATGGGGCAAAAATAATTTTAATAGATCCCAGAACCACAAGGCTGGCTGGCTTTGCTGACCTTCATTTAAAGGTAAAGCCCATGAGTGACATATTCCTGTTCAACGCGGTTGGCAATTATCTTATACAGAACAGCATGATTAAACAGGATTTCATCGATTCAAGGACAGAGGGATATGAAGAATATAAGGAAAATGTTTCAAAATATACCATTGAACTTGCGGCGGAACAAACTGGACTTGCTGAAAAAGATATCATAACCTTTGCAAAATACGTATCTGAGGACAGGGTTATATTTTCATGGGGGCTCGGGTTGACACAATCTACCGGCACCAAGGGCATTAAATCTTATCTCTCTCTTCCACTTCTGACAGGAAACTTTGGGAAAGAGGGGGCAGGTGCTATTGTTTATAGAGGGCAAACCAATGTGCAGGGATCTGGTGACCTTATAAAGCCAGATGTGTTTCCCAATGGAGAAATGAACGATGCAAACAGTGAGGCTTTGTCTCGTATATGGGGATTTAAGCCCCCTATTTGTAAGGGATCTTCCATTCCGGAAACCTTTTATGGATCTAAAAAAATAAAAGCGCTTTTTATTATGGGATACAATCCTGTGAGGACCCTTCCGGACAGGGACAAAGTTAAGGAATTTTTAGGTTCTCTAGAATTCCTGGTTGTTCAGGATATATTTATGACAGATACTGCAGGCTACGCTGATGTTGTTCTACCAGCTGCAGCATGGGCTGAAAAAGAGGGCTCTGTATCAAGCCTCGACAGGCTTGTAAAATGGAGATTTAAAGCAGTGGACCCGCCAGGAATAGCCAGGCCGGATTATGAAATACTTTCTGATCTGGCAAAGGCTGCCGGATATAACTTCAGCGCTAATCCAAAGGAATTATTCGAAGAAATGAAAAAGGTTGCCACAGTGTATTCCCACCTCAACATTGAAGATGTAATGGATTATACAAAGGATTCGAGATATCCAAATGGGGAACTTCACCTCTATGAAGAGAAATTTGCCACAAAGTCAGGGAAAGCTAAGTTCGTCCCTGTTGATGCCGAAAAGCACAATGATGGATTGATACTGGTTACAGGTAGAACAGTAACAAGATACAACAGTGATGAAGTTGTAAATAGAATACCTGGAATGCAGGGATATAACCTAAAATTATGGATAAATCCTGTGGATGCAAAAAATATTGGAATAGAAGATGGAACAATGGTAAAACTCAAGTCGAAGAGTGGGGAAATGGACATTACTGCAAAAATTACAGATGATGTTATTCCTGGAGTAGTATTTACCTACATGCACAACCCCAGAATAAATGATATTGTATCACCTGAATTTGATGAGGAGACTCATACACCGAAATATAAATACACACCGGTAACAGTAACAAAATAAAATCAGAACGCTCATCAACTATTTTTACAATATTTTCTGAATAATCATTTTTTTATTCTTAAAATATTTTATTTTTCAGCAAATGGTGTATTTGTTATCTCTCTGTGATTAATCGGGCAGGAAAGCCTCCTTTAGGGAGGAGATAAATTAGTGGAGTATATATAACATCATCAGGATGTTAGGAATGGATATGTATTCTGGATGACATAATGCAGATAAAGAGATAAAACTGTAACCGGCAGTGCACTTAATACCCAGCAATATGTTCCTGCGGAACCGTCACAACAGTGAGAAATAGGGGTGAAAATGATTAGATAGCATATTGCTTCATACGTTCCGGTATTCGTAAAGTCAGA
>JAKBQO010000193.1 GCA_021835185.1 Thermoplasmata archaeon | reverse complement strand
CCATTGTTACATAGGGATTTTTCTTAAGCATGGTGAGATATTCCATAGTTTTTTCAAAATACACATCGGTGACCGATCCATTCATTATATCCGAGTCGTTTGCCATGGTGAACCTGTTCATTTATATAACCTCTTTTAATAGTTCCTCTGAATTTATATGTGTATATCCATAATTTATTTTAATGTTGGTTAAGGCGGAAATCTGGTGTGAGTTATCAATGCAAGCGCAGAGGTCAGAGATAACTTTCACATTATAATAACGGTAAAATGCAGCTGCACATGTGTGCTCAACGCATATATCTGTGCTTATTCCGAAAATGTAAATATTGGCTATGCCTGATGCACGGAGGAGAGAATCGAGATCAGTATCGAAAAAAGCATCGTAATGGCGCTTCTTTAGAATATAGTCAGGAAATGGCTTTAGCGCATCAACTATTTCAGAGCCCCATGTTCCATCTATGGCATGTTCCCCCCATACTTTAAATTCCGGGTCATTCTTTATGTGAGAATCCTTTGCGAATATTATGGGAATATTGCCCTTTAGCTGTTTTAATGCTATTTCTGCAAGTTTTACACTCTCAACTGCATTACTGTTTCCAAACTTCCCTGTAACAAAATCATTGATCATGTCCACAACAAGAACACAACTTTTAGTTTTATCCATTATTTACTGTTATAGGTAATATATATTAATTCTTTATCCACCAGATCGTTTTATTTCCATTGTCCTCTATGTAGATATTATTTTCCTCCAGTTTCTTCCTTATGTAATCCGATATTGCATAGTCCTTCTGTGATCTTGCATGGTTTCTTATGTCTATTATAATATCCATAATATTTGATTCCTGATTCTGCTTCCTGTAGATTATGTTGAGAAATGAGTCTACATATTCCACAATATGTATAAGTTTAGAAGCAGCAGCAGATGAAATATTTTCCATGTTCTTATTTGCATCTGAAATAAAAGCAAGAAATTCCCTGATAAGTGACCTGGTATCAAAATTTTTGTCCATAACAGCGTTGAAATGGTTTATAATTTCCTCTGCATCTATATTATAACTTCCTTCCGTAGAATTAAGCTCTTTCATTTTGTTATAAAATATGTTAATCCTTTCCACTGCATCCTTTGAGCTTTCCATTAATTGCGCGGAATAATCTATAACTGTATTGTAATTGGAATTAATCATGGCAAACCGCAATTCTTCCGGTTTATAGCTCTTCAGTATGTCTTTTGTCTGGATAAAATTCTTTAATGATTTGGACATTTTTTCCTTATTAATGTTTACCATGCCTGTGTGGATCCAGTACCTAGCAAGGTATCTCTTTCCACTTACAGACCTCATCTGTGCAATTTCTGCCTCATGGTGCGGGAAAATAAGGTCGTTTCCACCGCCGTGTATATCATATTCAGAGCCAAAATATGCCTCTGTTATAGCTGTATCCTCTATATGCCAGCCCGGGCGACCCTTTCCCCATGGAGATTCCCAGAATGGTTCACCTGGCTTCATCTTTTTCCAGAGAACAAAATCTTCAGGGGACTTTTTTTCTTCCTTTATAACGCCTCTGGCATTTTCCCTTATCTGGTCCATATTCTGATTTGATAATTCACCGTAATCAGAAAATTTCCTTACATTGAAGTATACACCATCAGCGGTCTCGTATGCGTACCCGTGTTCCATAATTTTTTTGATCTGACCTATAATTTCATCTATATACAGGCTTGCCCTTGCGTAGTAATTGATACTGTCTATTCTCAGTTTGCCCATAATTTCCTTATATTCTTCGAAGTAATGATCAGCAACCTCACTGTATTTTTTGCCTTCCTCAGCTGCCCTGTTAATAATTTTATCATCTATATCTGTAATATTCTGCAGGTAAAATACAGAATATCCTCTGGCCCTGAGATACTTTGCTATAACGTCAAAGAATATATTTGTCCTGGCATGGCCTATATGCGAATGGTCATATACTGTGGGTCCGCAAACAAACATATTAATTCTGCCTGGATGCATTGGCTTGAAATCTTCATCTTTCTGGCCAAGTGTATTATGAATTATCATCCTGTTGTAATCGGCAGATTATAAATAAATTTAATGTATAATCCGGAACAATGGTTGAGTTAATGCCCGGACTTCCACTTTTCATATTCTTTTGATATTATTTCATATGCAGTAAATGAACTCTCAGTGGCTAAAATTTTTTCCTTTAATTTAAATGTGTTCTCCGACATTGATTTTAGTTTATCTCTGTTTCCGGTAAGTTTCAATATTGTTTCTTTAAAATGTTCTGGCTTTTCAACTGCCACAGCACCGGACAAATCATACTGTGATAATCCACGTATTCCGATCTCTGTGGATATTACAGGGAGCCCGTGCATAATGTAATCTATCATCTTCACATTCCTTCCCCCTCCGGTAAATATAGGATTCAGTGCAATACAGGAATTCCCGAAGAGGTTATCCTTTTCTGCATCCTGAATCAGCCCGTGGAATTGTACGTTTCCAGGTTTATGGGGAAATCCATGTGTATTTACATTTCCTATTATATGGAATTGGAAGTCCGGCATTGTTCTGGCCAGCGATAAAATGAACTCCACAGCTTCTATATTCGGGCCATAAATCGACCCTATAAATATTATATCCCTTGAATCCTCCCCATTCCATTGATATTTAACGTTTTTCAGCAAATGTGTTAAAAGTATTGCATTTCCTGGATTAAATTTTTCTTTGAAATATTTAAGGTCATTTTCAGATACAGAAATTAATAAATTTGACCTTTGAACGAGTTTCCCTTCAATCTCCTCTGTGTAATCATGATATTTATTTCCTGTTCTGAGAAGGCTTTCCACATTATGGGCATCGTATACTACAAATTTATTTTCCAGTAATTTTTCAAATAAGGGGTATTCCCAGGGCCCTTCAAAAATAATTGCGTCAGCTTCCGAAATCAGGGCTCTAACAGAATTAATGTATTTCTTCCTTAAAAGTATCCCTTTCGATATGGCAATTTCCAGCGACCTGTTTCCTTTTAGTACGGAATAGGTTGTTGATAGCAATGACCTGTATTCTTCAAGTTTATTTTCTTTAACATCATGGAGTATTAATCCGCCAACAGAACATATCTTCCATGAATTGCCTTCCAGAAGATGGTTCACCCTCATGGCATATGCAGATATGTAGATCGGAA
>JAKBQO010000192.1 GCA_021835185.1 Thermoplasmata archaeon | reverse complement strand
CACTATAATAAAAATATGGAAGAATTTCCCAGATTTCATTGCTGTGTAGATCAGAAGGAAGAGGATTATGATTCAGGCATACAGATGTATTTTATGAGGGAATATGATCTTGCTGAGTTATTGGCCAGGCTTATAGACCTTGATGCCCCTCATGCAGAGGAATACAAAAAAATGGTAGAATTCATAAAGTCCCTGGAAAATTATATAATAACCGGAGAAAAACCAGAGGATTTTACTTTTATGGAAAAAATCAAGGGCGAAAAGGGATGGGCAAATGCCTATAAATTAATCCTATGCAACAGCAGAGCGGCACATGTTGCTTTCAGGGCATGCAGAAAAACCATAGAGGTGCTCTATTATTATAGAATTATGTCCAGAATCGATGGCTTTTCCGAAAGGTTTAATCCAGAGAATTTCAGGGCTTTTCTCCTTATGCGGGATATACTCTATAAAAGATCCTTAGACTTAATGGAAAATTAGTTTTATTTTAATTTATTCTCTGTTACTTTTATAATATATAAGTAATAAAATTCAGACAGTACAATTATTATGAAGGAAACGGCCATCAGAAGGGAATAGAGATTTTTTTCATTGAACAGAAACAGGAAGCCTGAGATGCCCGCAACTATCACAAAGAAAAATGACAGAAAACTGGAAATTACTAATTTAGAATTCCTTATCCTCAGGCTAAGCAGGACCATTATAAATGAAACTACAAGTATAAGAAATCCCAGCATCATATGGAACATAACAACAATGTAATTTGATGGGAAATTGTGTGGGCCCATGTGTGTGATGCTATTCATTGGAGGAAATGAAACATAAAGGTTGATGTACATGCCCATTATGAACTGCATAAACAATAAAGCCATGATAACTGTTATCCCCAGATAGGCGAAACTGTACTTTTGGTCCATGTTTCAGTATTCGCTTGTATTATTTAAAATATTCAGGGTTGAAAAAATTTATTAAACCTAAGAATATGAAGTAATATGGAAGTTATCAATTACAAAATTAAACTGGATATTGATTTTGCAGGAAAAAAATATACGGGAACAGAAAACGTAAAAATTAAGGAAGCAGATAAAAAGGTAACCTTTGACCTGGACAAAATAGATGTCCATGAGATAAAAATCAATGGCTCCAGTGTGAAATATGTAGTTACTGAAGATAGTGTGTCATTTTCCACGAATGGCGGTGATATTTCCGTGGATGTGAAATTTTCATCTGACAATAGCAGAGGGCTTAAGGGGTTCTATGTGGCCGGAAACGATAAGGAGTATATACTCTCCACGCAGTTTGAAGAATCTGATGCAAGAAGGGCATTCCCGTGCATAGACAACCCCAGTTATAAGGCAACCTTTGATATTACAATGGTAATTGACAGTGACTTGCAGGCCATATCAAATATGCCAGTAAAATCTGAAACCATAGAGAATGATAAAAAGGTTGTTGAATTCGATCAAACACCAAGAATGGCAACCTATCTTGTTTATCTCGGTGTTGGCCACTTTGATGAAATGGAGGATGAATACAGGGGAAAGAAAATATTTCTCACTGCCATGAAGGGGCACCTTACCGATTCAAAATACCCCATTGAAACAGCCAAAAAATCATTGAATTACCTTGAAACCTACACGGGAATAGATTATATGATTCCGAAGCTGAATCTCATATCCGTGCCGGAGTTTGCCGCTGGTGCCATGGAAAACTGGGGAGCAATCACATTCAGGGAAATCCTGCTGAATATGGACAAATCAACAACAAGCAGGAGTTATAAGAGAACAGCAGAGGTTATTACACACGAGCTGGTACATATGTGGTTCGGTGATCTTGTAACAATGAAATGGTGGAATGACCTGTGGCTTAATGAAAGCTTTGCCACATTCTTTGCGTTTAAAACAGTTGACAGTACCAATCCGGACTGGAAATTCTTTGGAGATTTTCTTCTTGACCAGACAGATGGCGCATACACCATGGACGCATTGAAAAATTCACATCCAATAAATGCGGATGTTTCTGACCCTAGAAGCATATCACAGCTATCATATGAAATAAGATATGGGAAGGGCTCAAATGTATTGAGAATGATTGAGGCATATGTGGGCAATGATGTATTCATGAAAGCCATGAGAAATTATCTTAAGGAATTTTCATACAGCAATGCTTCCGGATCCGACCTGTGGAATGCCATAGAAAAGGAGTCAGGCAAGGGCATATCTGCCATAATGGAACAATGGATTTCACAGAAGGGCTATCCCTACCTTACAACGGAAAGGGATGGGGATTCACTTAAAGTTGCCCAGAAGCAGTTCTATTTCCTTGAGGGTGATAAAAACTCCACATGGAAAATACCACTGTTTATAAACAGGTTCTCAAGGGATGAGAAACAGCTAATGGAAGGAAGCGAGATAAAGATAGATGGAGACATACTGTCCCTGAACTATAACCATGACGGGTTTTACAGGGTTTTATACGATGATGCAATGTTCGAGACCATATCAAAGAACCTGCCCCAGGTCACTGCAAATGAAAAATGGGGACTGGCCAACGACCTTTATGCCTTCCTTCTTTCAGGAAAAATCAGTATGACAGAATACGTGAGAAGGCTGGAAAAACTTTATGGCATCAATGAAAATATAGTCATAGACGAAATATCAAAACAGCTTTTTAACCTGTATACAATAACAAACAATCCATATTTCAGAGACCTTGCCAATTTCTATATAAAGGACAAAATGGAGTATATAGAAGCAAACAAAGGGGATGATTTCAATTTCAAAATCACCCTTTCTGGGCTGTATACCAGGCTGGCATATATAAACAGTGATTTCTGTTCATCACTTCTAAAGAAATACAGTGGCTACGAAGATGTGGATCCTGATTTCAGGCTTGCGTATCTTGTTGCACAGGCAAAAATAAACAATGATTTCCAGTATTTTGCAGATATAATACAGAATACCATAAATGATGAGGATAAGACGAAGGCTATAACGGCATCCGGCGTTCTTGAGGGGGATGAAAACCACAGTGCAATTATGGAATTTGTTAAATCTGGAAGAGCCAAAAAACAGGATATGGACTCATTCTTTGTTGCAATGTCGGCAAGTGATGGATCGAGGCAGTATGTACTGGAGAACCTTAAAAATATAGTGGATGTAATGTACAGTTTTGAGCTCAGCCCCCTGAGGATAAA
>JAKBQO010000014.1 GCA_021835185.1 Thermoplasmata archaeon | reverse complement strand
CCTTTCTACATCGTGTACCGTATGTTTTTTGCAGTATGGACAGTAAGTTTTTATTTGCTTTGGCATTTTCATAATATCAAACCTTAAACTATATTTTTTCCTGATATATAATGTTTATACAATTTTTTAATCATGCCTGAATTAACAAATATTAAATATAAATTTAACCTATAAAAGTGAATGGCCAATTACAAATATAGAAAATACGGAACCAGAGTAAATAAAAATTACAGGGAAAATAACGGTGAAAAAGCGTCCAAAAAACTAGATATGAGAAGGGAAGGTGAATTTAACTACATGCTGGGAACTATACTGAAAGATTTACCCGATAGTGTCAGGGGCGCTTTAAGGGGAAGCATTTACTCTATTACGTCAAAGAAGGGGATTAAGGATGCCAAGGATTATATAATCAAAAAGAAAGAGGACGGCACCATAAACGAGAAAATGGAGAAAAACCTTATAGACCTGATATACTCATATAGCAAATACAGGAACTGAAAAATCTCAGGGTAATAAAAGCCTCAAAATCGGCCAAAAATATTTCTGTGTACTGGCATTTTTGTTAATACTAGGGAATTATAAAAAATAATAAATACATTTTATTACTCAACGGATAATGACTGCGAATTTTTACCAGACTATTGATGTTAACAAATCACTGATGGATATCGAGAAAGAAATAAGGAAATACTGGGAAGACAATAAAATTATCGAGAACATACTCCATAAGAGCAGGAATTTGAAGCAATATACATTTCTAGAGGGTCCACCAACAGCCAACGGAAGGCCGCATGTAGGGCATCTTATGACAAGAACTGTAAAGGATACAGTCATGAGATACAAATATATGTCCGGCTATGACATAGGGCGGAGAACAGGTGGCTGGGACTGTCATGGTTTGCCGGTCGAACTTGAGGCAGAGAAGCATTTTGGTTTTAATACAAAGAAAGAAATTGAGGATTTTGGCATAGAAAAATTCAATGAATACTGCAGAAACAGTGTTTTTACATACATAGACGAGTGGAATGCCATAGACAGCGAGATAGGCTACTGGATCGATGAAAAGGACTCATATGTAACACTAAGGAACGATTATATGGAAAGTGAATGGTATGCCCTGAAGAAACTTTTCGAAGATAAAATGCTTGTAAAGGATTACAAGATAGTTCCCTACTGCCCCAGATGTGGGACATCCCTGAGTTCCCATGAAGTTGCCCAGGGTTATAAAAATACAGACGACACATCCGTGTATGTAAAATTCAGGGTAAAGAATAGCATGAACAGATACCTTATAGCATGGACAACAACACCATGGACATTGCCATCAAACGAGCTTCTTGTTGTCAACAAAGATTTAGAATACACTCTTGTTTCAGATGATGGAAACGAATACTATGTCCTGTCAGATATGGTACAATCGCTGTTCAAGAACCCAAAAGTTCTGAAAACCATGAAAGGTAGCGATCTTGTTGGCATCCGTTATGATCAGTTGATGTCATTTTTGCATGTTGGTAAAAATGCACTTCAGGTTGTTGCCGGAGATTTTGTGACGGCAGAGGATGGTACAGGAATAGTGCATGCTGCACCGGCATTTGGTGCTGATGATTTCGACATTGCAAAGCAGTACAATATTGACCTTGTAAATCCGGTGGATTCTGAGGGAAAATTTGACAATAGTGTCCCATGGAAGAATAAATTCGTTATGGATGCCAATTCAGAGATAATTGGATATCTAAAAGAGAATAAACTTCTGTTTAAAAGCCAGAAAATAAAACATACATACCCATTCTGCTACAGATGTGGAACTAAGCTTTTATACTACCCTCTGGACGCATGGTTTATCCGCGTTTCCACAATAAGAGATCTTCTCAAGAAAAACAATGATAGGGTTAACTGGTATCCGGAATACCTTAAATATGGGAGATTCGGTAACTTCCTTGATGATGCAAAGGACTGGGCACTTAGCAGGAACCGGTACTGGGGCACACCACTGCCCATATGGAGATGCGCTAATGAGCACTACCTTGCCATAGGAAGCAGGGAAGACCTGGAAAAATACGGTGGAAATATACCCGATGACCTCCACAGGCCATTTATTGACAATGTAAAACTAAAGTGCCCTGTATGTTCGGAACCCATGTTCAGGGAACCCTATGTCATAGATACCTGGTTTGACTCGGGGAGTGCAAGCTATGCCGCAATGCATTATCCATTCAATAAAAATTTCAACACGGAAAACATTCCGGTAGATTTTATAACTGAAGCAATTGACCAGACACGTGGATGGTTCTACACGCTTCATGTAATAGCATCCCTTCTGTTCGGCAGAAATGCCTATAAAAACGTTATGTCCATGAGTTTTATCCTGGATGAGAAAGGGCAGAAGATGAGCAAGAGCAAGGGCAACTTTGTTACGGCCAGCCAGTTCATATCTATGTATGGAGCTGATCCTGCCAGGTTATTCTTCTATACTGGCGCCCCATGGAATTCAAAATCTATAGATAAAAAACTCATTAACGATACCAGCAGGAAGGTATTCGGAACACTTTCGAACGTATACTCATTTTTCGCTTCAAATGCAAACCTTGACGGCTTTGTCTTCAAGGAACTTGAGGCACCCAAAAACTTGCTAGACAAATGGATTCTTTCCAGATTAAACACTACCATAGAAAATGTAACGAAAAACATGGATGAATTTGACATGCACATAGCCTTAAGGAATCTAATGGATCTGATCAATGATTTTTCCAATTATTATCTCAGGCTTTCCAGAAAGAGATTCTGGGAAGGGGAACTGGATGAGGAAAAGAGGAAAGCATACGAAACATTGTATTATACCCTTATAAACATACTGAAAATGCTTGCACCCCTTGCCCCTTTCTATTCAGATTACATGTACCAGAAACTTTCCGGACCGGAAAAAACTATACATTCTGAAAAATATCCTAGTCCTGATAGCTCTTACATATATACAGATCTTGAAAAAGAATTCAAATATGCAATATCTATGATGGAATTGTCCAGGCGTGCGAGGCAGGAGTCAAACATAAAGGGCAGGCAGGTTGTAAACGACATACTCATATACAGTGACGTAAAATTAAACCAGTCCATACTTGATATAATATCTCCTGAGCTCAACGCCAGGGAGATCAAGTTTATCCCATTTGACGGAAGGCCTGTAAAAGTAACATTAAAACCTATTTTCTCAAAGGTAGCTCCCATACTAAGGGGAGATACAAACAGGTTTGCAGAATATCTGTC
Source organism: Thermoplasmata archaeon (assembly GCA_021835185.1). The sequence goes on along the minus strand of JAKBQO010000014.1, from coordinate 14,167 downwards.
CGGCGGCGAAATATACAGTGAATTAAAAAACACGGGAAAAATAATCTATGGAGGAAATGAATTCACAGAGGAATTCTTAGAGATCCATGAGGAACCATATCCAGAATATGCCTTTGCCAGCGATGAAAAAACTGGAATATCTGTATTTATTAACAAAAATATAGACACTGATCTGCTGCTTGCTGGATATGCCCGGGAAATCATAAGGAGAATACAGATTATGAGAAAAGACCTCAATCTGGAATATTCAGCAAACATCAAAACCACTATCAACGCAGTAGGCGACATAAGAAAATCTATTGATAAATTCAAGGATCTCATACAAAAGGAAACACTGAGCAAAAGCATAGAATTTTCCTCATCCAGTGATGGAAAAACATGGGAGATAGATGGAGAAAATGTTCAGATAAGGATAATCCCTGTTAATTAATTTTAGATAAAATTACAAATTGCCTTATCAGGGATTTATGCTGGTACACAGGTACTATTTTTTCTATATTGAAATAGTCCCGTGCATAATCCAGAAACTGGATATTGTTTACTATTATTGAGCATTTGCCCCTGCTTTTCAGCAGTTCATTGAATTTAATGAATGATTCCTTATACAACTCTACTATGTCATGATTGTTAATGCCGGAACTTCTTCCGTAGGGCATGTCCGTAACTATGCCATCTACCTTTTTATCTATTGAAAGTTCTGCAATGTCTAAATTATACATTTTGTAATCCTCTATGCCGAAATACTTAAAATTCAATTTTGTGCCCATAACCATGTTAAGTGACGAATCATTTCCCATAATTTTCCTGCCAAGCATGGACGCTTCTATCAATATGCCACCTGTACCACAGAATGGATCAAGGACTGTATCACCTTCAACAGTCCCTGAGGTGTTAACGAGATATCTGGCATATTTGGGATGAAGGGAAACAGGAGAAAAAAAAGGTCTCATAGGTGCTCTTCTTTCCTCAAACCTTTTTTTATCCCTTTCATATATAAGAATGCAGAGATACCATTTATCAATGAAAATAGCCCTGACCCTGAAATCTGGGCTCTTAAAGGATACTCTTCCATGGCCACCAAGGTTTTTGCCTATTTCTGATTCGAGCTTTTCTGTTTCTGTCTTTGGTTTTCCAATAACTCTCACATAAAAAAGGCCCTCTGGCATCCCGGATCCCAAAAAATTACTGTAATAATCATTTTCTTCAACGATTCGGGATATATAATTGGTAAATGCCGAATTCATTGCCCTATCCGGGTTTCCATCTATCACTATAAATTTATTTTCCAGATAAATTATCTGAAAATCTCTGTAGGTTTCCTGGAGATATTTTATTTCGGTACGGGCAATCTCAATATTTTCACCGGATATCTCTAAAATATATCTATTGCTCATTTTTTTCTGCACTGCTTTCAGCTTTTTCAAGTTCTTTCTGCAGTTCTGTATACAATGATTCATATAGTTTATTCATGCGTTTTATGGTTCTTTTAATGGCTGCCTGCGGTTTTCCGGTGCTGACCTTCACATAAATTTGCGGGTTGTCTATATCTGGATGCTTTATATAATAATATGACTCTACAACCTTATCGTCTTTCAGTATTTCTTCGGCCAGTGGCCTTAAAAGGGTATTGTCATAATTTATCATTTCTACTTTAATTGAATCCTTGTCCTTTGAAATAATATTAAATTTGGAATCCATAGAGCCTTATTTTAAATTAGTATATATTTATTATCAAAAAATCTAAAAATTAATCCAGGTTTTTAAATTTGTTACATGTTGAATGCTCAATGCATCTCAAAGGGAGCATTAAATTTGCACCTTGCCCTATATATTAGAGGATAAAAGTATATTGAATTAATGGACCATTGATAAAGAAAGATATTTAAATATTAAAGTATTATATGGTAAAGAAAGGATTACCAATCCTAGTTAAAGGTGAAAGAAAATGGCAGAATTACCACATATGAACTTAGTTATAATAGGGCATGTCGATCATGGGAAATCTACCTTCGTTGGGAGATTATTGTTCGAGCACGGAGAGATTCCACAGCATTTAATAGATGAGTACAAGAAAGAATCAGAAGAGAAGGGAAAGGCAACATTCGAGTTTGCATGGGTCATGGACCGGTTTAAGGAAGAAAGAGAAAGAGGAGTTACAATAGACCTTACCCATAGAAAGTTCCAGACAGACAAGTACTACTTTACTATTATTGATGCACCGGGACACAGAGACTTTGTCAAAAACATGATTACTGGAACCAGCCAGGCAGATGCTGCAGTTCTTGTTGTTTCAGCAAGAGAAGGAGAGGGTGTAATGGCGCAAACAAGAGAGCATGCTTTCCTTGCCAGAACACTTGGTGTGTCGCAGCTTATAGTTGCAATTAACAAGATGGACTCAACTCAACCGCCCTTCAACGAAAAAAGATTCAACGAAGTTAAGGAACAGGTTACCAAATTGCTTACCCCAATCGGATTCAGAGATGTCCCCATTATACCCATGAGCGGTTACAAGGGAGACAATATTATGAAGGCCAGCGCAAACCTGTCATGGTGGAAAGGTCCAACTATCATGGAAGCACTAAACAACCTTAAGGTACCTGTAAAGCCAACAGACAAACCACTTAGAATACCTGTAGAAGATGTATATTCCATAACAGGTATAGGAACAGTTCCAGTAGGAAGAGTCGAGACTGGCGTTATTAGAATAAACGACAAGGTCATATTCCTCCCTGCAAACAAGTCAGGAGAAGTTAAGTCAATAGAGGAGCACCACACCGCAATGCAAATGGCCGAGCCCGGAGACAATATCGGATTCAACGTAAGGGGAATAGCAAAGAACGACCTTAAGAGAGGAGATGTCTGCGGGCCAGTTTCAGCACCACCTACGGTAGTAAAATCATTCACAGCACAGATAGTTGTCCTTCAGCATCCAAGTGTCATAGCGGCTGGATACAAACCTGTATTTCATGTGCATACAGCACAGGTAGCATGCAGATTTGAGGAAATAATAAAAACAATAAACCCAAAGGATGGAACAACCCTTAAGGACAAGCCCGACTTCATAAAGGCAGGAGACATAGCTGTAGTTAAGGTTATACCTGACAAACCCCTTGTAATAGAGAAAGTATCCGACTTCCCGCAGCTGGGAAGATTCGCAATAAGGGATATGGGCATGACCGTCGCAGCCGGTCAGTGCATAGACCTTGAAAAGGCTACAGTAGCGTGATGAGATATGGCATATAAAGCAAGGATTTCACTGAGTGGCACTGAAAATCAAATAGTTGACATTGTTTGCAACGAGATCAAAGCCATAGCCAAAAGAACTGGTGTTGAAATACACGGGCCGGTTCCATTGCCTACAAAGAAACTCAAAGTTCCCTTAAGAAAGAGTCCTGATGGGGAAGGTTCTCCCACATGGGACCGCTGGGAAATGAGAGTGCACAAACGCCTTATGGATGTAGATGCCGATGAAAGAACTCTGAGGCAACTCATGAGAATATCTATACCCGATGGTGTAAGAATAGAAATTCAGATAAAAAGCTAAATTATTTCTGTTTTCTAATAATTTTTAATAATTATTAAATAATGATTTTTGATACAGTATTATAAAATTTAAACGGTGTTGTTAATGGGTCGAAAAGAAGAAAATGTTGCAAAAGCAATGAAATTAGTAGAACATCCAGAGCTTATCAGGAATATAGATATTGCTGCTCATATAGATCATGGTAAAACCACATTGAGTGATAACCTTATTGCCGGTGCAGGCATGATGAGCGAGGAACTGGCAGGTAAGCAGTTGTTGCTGGATTATGACGTACAGGAACAGGCTAGGGGAATAACCATAAATGCCGCAAATGCTTCCATGGTTCATGAGGTAGATGGAAAAGAATTCCTTATTAATCTTATAGATACGCCGGGGCACGTGGACTTCGGCGGTGACGTGACAAGGGCCATGAGGGCAGTTGACGGTACAGTAATAGTTGTCGATTCAGTTGAAGGTGTAATGCCGCAGACAGAAACTGTGGTAAGGCAGGCCCTTAAGGAAAGAGTTAAACCTGTTTTGTTTATCAACAAGGTAGACCGGCTTATCAATGAGCTAAAATTAAATGGGGATGAAATGCAGAAGCGTTTTATAAAGGTTATAACAGATGTAAACAGGCTTATAACAAAATACGCACCCAAGGAGTTTGCAGATTCATGGCTCGTAAACGTTAAAAATGGAACAGTTGCTTTCGGTTCCGCTTATCATAACTGGGCACTATCGGTACCCGCAATGGGATTATTCAAGGTAACATTTAAGGATATAGTTGATCTTGTAGGCGCAGGAAAACAGAAGGAACTTGCCAAAAAAGCACCTATTCATAAGGTGGTTCTCGACATGGTAATAAAACACCTTCCCAATCCGGCAGTGGCACAGAAATACAGGATTCCTCAGATCTGGCACGGAGATCTTAACAGCGAAATCGGAAAGGCCATGGAAACGTGTGACGATAACGGTCCCATAAGCATGATGATAACAAAGATTCTTATAGACCCACATGCAGGAGAGATAGCAGTGGGAAGAGTGTTCTCCGGAATAATAAGAAAGGGCGCTGAGCTTTATGTAACAGGCGCAGGGAAATCTAAGGTGCAATTATTATCTATGATGGTTGGTCCTGATAGGATATCCATAGATGAAATAGCGGCAGGAAATATTGCAGCCGTTGTGGGATTAAAGGGGGCAATAGCCGGTTCAACAGTTTCTTCGTTACAGAACATGGAAGATTTTGAACCCATGTCACATTATTCTGATCCAGTAGTTACCCTGGCAATAGAGGCTAAACATACAGCCGATCTTCCGAAGCTAATTGATGTACTAAGATCTGTCTCCAAAGCAGATCCATCCATACAGGTAGATATAAATCAGGAAACAGGGGAACACCTTATTTCTGGTATGGGAGAATTGCATCTGGAAATTACTCTGTACAGGATAAAAAACGATTACCACGTAGACGTTGTAACCTCCGCACCACTTGTAGTTTACAGGGAAACTGTGGACAAAACTGGAGGGCCATTTGAGGGAAAATCACCCAATAAGCATAACAGGTTCTATTTCAAGGTTGAACCGCTCCCGGAAGGCGTGGTTCAGGCCATACTGGATGGGAAAGTACCCGATGGGTCAAAAATAAAGGATAAGAAAGCTGTAATGGCAACACTTGAAGAAGCCGGCTTGGACCATAATGAGGCCAGAGGTCTGGTATCTATTCATGGTGCTAATCTCCTTCTGGATATGACAAAGGGAATACAGTATCTGGATGAAACAATGGAGCTTCTTATAGAATCTTTTGATGAGTCACTTAAGAAAGGGCCGCTAGCAAATGAGAAGGTATATGGCCTCAAGGTAAGTTTAATGGATGCAAAGTTGCACGAAGACAGTATACACAGAGGGCCTGCACAGGTTATACCGGCAGGAAGAAACTCAATATACGGTGCCATGTGCCAGGCAGGCAGGGTTCTACTGGAGCCAATGCAGAAGGTATACATCAGTGTACCCCAGGAATTAATGGGCCCAGTTACCAGTGAACTCCAGCAGAGGCGTGGTGTAGTTGAGGATATGCAGCAAAATGGAGAGGAAATCACAGTTGTTGCAAATGCCCCTGTTTCAGGCATGATAGGATTTGCATCAGCAATAAGAAGTGCAACAGGCGGAAAGGCCATATGGAGTTCTGAAAACTCTGGATACCAGCGTGTTCCATACGAACTTCAGTCCGGAATCGTTGCAAAGATCAGGGAAAGGAAAGGTCTCAAACCTGAGCCTTACGACGAAGCATACTACTCGTCCCTGTGACATCCTTCCCAAGCTGAAGCCATTGGCTTCCAATTTTAACCACCAGAGGTGCCACTTGGAATGGCAATTCCCTCTCTAAGGTATATATTTGGGAATACTCTTCCCATATTTTTATCAATACAGTATTTATATATAGCAAGTTAGTTTATTATGCATTATTTGCCCATTTCCACATTTCCACATTTCAGTATCGAATGTTTTCTGAATTCTTGGTATAACTGAAAATCTTCATATATGTAGCAGGATTCACCTCTATATGGTTTTAATACGCGGACTCAAGTGGACCGATATGAATCAGTTGGTCGATAATTATTATTCGTACTACGATGAAGTCAGAAATGAATCCCCTGAGCTGGGGCTTGTTTTCTATCACTCAAAACCAGCCTTTGAATATGAAGTTGAATGGTTTTCAAATATTTTCAAGGGCGTTCTCAGTGGAGATGTAATAGGGATGGTTGCAGAAGAAGATGGGAAGGTAATTGGTTTCTGCGATGTCCACAGGGTCATGCCCGGTTATGAAGTTTCGCACATAGGATCATTGGGAATTGCAATCAGGAAGGAGTACCGCGGTAAAGGAATTGGAAAAATGCTCATGAAAAAGACTATAGAACAGTGTAAAGGCAATTTTGAGATGCTTATTTTGGGTGTATTTGCTGGAAACCAAAAGGCGATTTCCCTGTATGAGGACATGGGATTCACAGAATATGGAATACTCCATAATGCTATTAAGAGAGGCGATAAATATTTCGATGAAAAGAGAATGTATCTAATGCTCTAAATCTTATCCGAGTTAATAATAAAAGGAGGATTATGTTTATTGATCCATGAGCAGGAATCCACCTTTCAGGTAGGCAAGAACGTCAGGTATAAGGCATTAGGTTAGATATTATCCCATCCGTAAAGACTCCAGGATTTCATCCCAACGGGTTATCCTTTGCATAGTATTTTATTTTTTGTTGTATTCTTATTTTATGATTACAGTATGCCTTAATGGCCATCCTAGAATTGGACACGAGCTTAGGTGCAGGCAATGCAACGAACCCTTTGAAATTATTCCAGAAAAGAAGTTCACGGAAAATATAGATAAAAATTTTGATTATGTATCGGACTGGGTAACACTTGGAGAAGTTCAAACTCCAATAGTAAGGATTAATGACAATCTTTCATTCAAACTTGATTATTTCTCCCCCACATATTCCTATAAGGACCGTGGGGCAAGAAATTTGATATCCTATATGTATTCAAAAAGGAAAGAGCTCAATATAGGGAAAATAAATGAAGATTCCTCAGGAAACGCGGGGTCATCAATAGCAGCATACGGGGCCAGGGCTGGCTTTGAAACCAGTATATACGTTCCTTCTAATGCCAATCCAAAAAAATTGAATCAGATAGAAAGCTATGGAGCACACATAATAAAGGTAAACGGGTCACGTGACCATGTTCAGGAGGAGGCAGAAAATGCTCCAGGATTTTACGCTTCCCACATATTAAATCCAGAATTCAGGGATGGGATACGCACACTGGCCTATGAGATTTTTCTCCAGGTGAAGATGCCTGACAACATATTTGTGCCTATTTCTGCGGGCACATTGCTTTCCGGACTTTACAGCGGATTAATGCATCTTTATAATTCCGGTGAAATTACAAAATTACCCGTGATAGTGGGAGTGCAGCCAGAGAACATATCACCTCTGTGTTCACTGGTAAATGGAAATAAATATAATCCAGACAATAACCTTTCATCCATAGCTGATGCACTTGTTTCGAAGCGTCCACTACTGATGAAATACATGGTGCGTATAATGGAAAATGGAAATATGTGCATCCCTGTATCTGAAAACGAGATAATAAAAGCAAGAAAAGACCTGGCACTGAAGGGTTTCTACACAGAATACAGTTCTGCCACAGTTTTTGCTGCCTATGAAAAATATCGTCCTGAAGGTTCTTCGCTGCTGGTGCTCACAGGGAACGGATTAAAGAATTAACGATAATCCTTTCCATTTATTGTATAATAGGAGGAAACCGGAATGCCTGCGTTTTTCACAGTCAGTGATACAGAGCAATATTTCTCCAGTGACAGGTCAATAGCCTTTTTTACCGATTCAGGGTCCACATCACCCTCAAATATGTAGTGTATTTCTCCGTATTTTAACATCTTGGGATCTGTATCTCTCTTCTCACCGGAAACTTCACACCTGTAGCTTCTTATTTCTTTTCTCATTTTTTTTAGAATATTTAACACATCATCACTGCTGCATCCACCCATGGCCAGTAGCAACATTTCAGTTGGTGAATGGTACTGGTCATTGCCAACTATAGAATTCTTGAATTTTATCTCTTTTTTGCCGTCATCCGATACAAATCCAACATCCTTATCAAATTTAAATGATACCTTCATATCTATGTATATTTAAAATATATATAACTTTTAACACCCATTATGGGAAAACACCCTATACTGGTGTGAGGAGAATGCTTCCACAGTTATGTGCAAATATTTAAGAAAGATATTTTTTCATTCAGACAAAAAATCATTTATTATCCTTTCGACCATCTCTGCAGGAACGCCTGTGTTTTGGGATACTATTGAACTATCCATGGTTTCAAGGTACTCATATATAATTTTCCTGTAAAAATTATCATATCCGGATGCTTTTTCCTTTAATTTTCCTATTATCATATCCTTTTTAGCAGTCATTAAATTTCTTTTTCTGTCTATTTCATTGATCTCATGGTTCAAAACATCAAGTTCGTGCACCAGGTCTGAATTGTTTCCCTCAACATTATCATTGTCATATTCAATATCCATTTTTTTGATACTCATGAAATTTCTGGAATAGTCTATAGTTATAGTAGAAAACCCCATGGACCTGTATACTTTTCTGGGTGGACCCATAGTTGACGGCATGCTGCCATTTGTAGATATTAATCCAAGTTTTTCAAGAATTTCCAACTGTTTATTGATGGCCTGCTGGGACACTCCTATCATCTTGCTCAGTTCAAGGCCATACGAATCATAATTTGCGAGTGTTTTTAACATTTCTCGCCTGGTATTGTTTTCCAGCGCAATCAAAATAGACCATAAATCTTCATCCATAAAAACACCCAAAAATTAAGAAATATATTTAATCTATCTTCACAGCCCTGCCACCATTTTTGCTGTTCAATTTTTTAATTGTTATATCCAGTATTCCATTGGTGAATTTCGCTATGACAGAGTCTATATCCACGCCTGTGTTGAATTCTATGTTCTTATAGTATTTTCTTGCTCCCTTGTCCACCTTAAGTTCTATGTTGTTTTCATTTACAACCAGATTTATGTCATTTTTTTCAACTCCTGGCAGTTCGTATGTTATATAGACATTTTCATTGTCCTCATTGATGTCGGCGAGTGGTTCCCTGAACCCTTCCTGCGTGTCCTTCCTGGTACCTATTCCAGTTCTTGGAACGTTGCCGAATTCCTGGAATACTGGCTTTCCATCCGGGCCGATTTTATAGCTGAATCCATACACATAGGGACCCACGATCTTGCTGTTCATGTCGCCTTTCATTATTGATTCCCAAAATCTGGCCATCTCCTTGTTTATCTTTCTCATATCAAGCCCAAACTCGTCATACATGTCGTTAAATATATCGTCCCAGTCATCATCTCTTCTTCCATTCATTATTATCACCTTAGTTAACAACCTTTAGTTGTTAACTATACATTGCTAACTTATATATAAATATTTATTTTATCTTTTATTTAATATAAAAATTGTAAATAATTATGTAACAGGCCAATAAAAATTTTCAAAATAAAAAGCAATTAAATTTGTAATACATTAAATGAGTAAGCCTGTGTTGAATAATTTTTGTTGCTCTAATCTTCCCCTGTTTTATGGGTGTAATATATTCCTATTATGGATTCTACTTCCCCGTCGGTGAGGTTGAACTTCCGTATCTTTATATTGCTTTCTAGCAACATTAATTCTGCCAGGTCATCTGGGTATCCCTCTGCAAATATTATCTCCTCTATATCTGAATTCATTATCATTTTGGAGCATACAACACAGGGGTGGGTTGTGATATATATTTTTGATCCCTTTATTGATGATCCATTAACTGCTGCCTGTATGATCGCATTCTGTTCAGCATGCAAACCCCTGCACAGTTCATGCCTTTCTCCTGACGGGACGTTTAACTCATCCCTTATGCATCCTACGATATCGCAGTTTACTGTGTGAGACGGGGGTCCATTATAACCAGTGGCAAGCACATTATTATCCCTAACAATAACTGCCCCCACCTTTCTTCTAGTACAGTTGGAACGTGATGCTGCAAGATACGCCATACGCATGAAGTACTCGTCCCATGATGGCCTTTTTAGCCTTTCTTCCATAAAATATAAATTAAACATAAGGATATAAATATTGTTTATCGCTTCACATTACAGCCTCTATATATAATACATGACAATTATATTTATCTATGCAGATGCATTGTATGTAAAATGGCACAAAATGAGTTTGATATAGATTTCTTTAGGGATAACAGTTTTATACGGAAGCAATGCACTGTATGCTCATCCTTCTTCTGGACTGAAAACCCCAGGAAAAAGACATGTGGAGACCCTGCCTGTGAAAGTTATTCATTTATAGGCAACTCTCCTGTATACAGGCCCTATAGCCTGGATGAGATGCGTGATGAGTTCCTTTCCTTTTTCAGGAAGGATGAACTAGGCCATTCTATAATAGATCCATATCCGGTGGTACCCAGATGGCGTGATGATGTTCTCCTTGTTAACGCTTCCATATACGATTTCCAGCCGCAGGTTACCTCCGGGCTTGTGCCTCCTCCGGGAAATCCCCTTGCAATGTCCCAGCCAAGCATAAGAATGCTGGACCTTGATCTGGTTGGAAAGACAGGCCGTCATCTGACATCATTTGAGATGCTGTGCCATGATGCATTTAATTATGAAAATAAATATATTTACTGGAAAAATGAGACAATAGAATACTCATACAGGTTCCTCACAGAAAAACTCCGTGTTAAGGGAAATGAAATAACTTACAAAGAAAAACCGTGGTTTGGCGGCGGTAATGCAGGAAATGCAGTAGAAGTCTTTGTCAGGGGTCTTGAAGTGGCTACACTGGTGTTTATGGATATGAAAGAAGATCCGGAAGGTGATATAGAAATAGAGGGAACAAAATATTCCCAAATGCCCCTAAAAATTGTGGATACTGGATATGGCCTGGAAAGGCTTGTGTGGCTTTCCACTGGGACGCCCACAGTTTATAACTCAATATTCGGAGATACAATAGAATACATAAGGAAAAATGCATCAGTGGGGTATATAGAACCGGAGATTATGCAAAAATTATCAGAACTGTCGGCTGAGATAGAGCCATATAGTGAATCAAAACTCTTAATGCAGGTTGATCCATACCTGAAGGAAAAACAAATCAACCTTAATAATGAATTTGTAGGCACCCTGAAACGCATTAGAAGCATGTATTCACTTGCAGATCACACAAAAACACTGCTTTTAATGTTTTCTGACTATGTGATACCCTCCAATGTTAAGGTTGGCTATCTGGCAAGAACCCTCATAAGAAGGTCGCTGAAATTTATGGATGAGATAGGATTTTCAAAGGATTTCATGGATCTTATGGACTTCCAGCACAATATTTTTTCAAGCATTATTTCTAACTATGACCGGAATTTCATAAAAAACATTATCGAAATAGAGACAGAAAAATATAATGAAATAAATAAAACGGCCGTTAACCGTTTGAAGAAGTACATACATTCAGGTAAGCTAGAACTTAAGGACGCTATTACGCTCTATGACTCGGAGGGGCTAAATGAGGATTTAATTAAAGAATCATTCATGAAAGTTACCGGGAAGAACCTTGAACTTCCAGATAATTTCCAGGAGATAGTTATATCCAGGCATGAAACCAAGCACATAAAGAATAAAGAAACTGTAGAGTATCCACCTGTTCATACACGTCCCTTATATTATGATAACACAAAAATAAGTGAATTTACAGGCATAGTACTTTATTCCGGCGAGAAGCTAATAATCCCGAATCAGACCGCTTTTTATCCTGAAGGTGGTGGACAGCCATGTGATCTTGGATACTTTATAGCCAATGGAAAAAGAATCAACGTTCTTGATGTGCAGAAATACAATGATGCCATAGTGCATTTCCTCGATGGAAACATAGGAGACAAATCCAGGGTTAAGGGTTATATTGACTATACAAGAAGGAAACAGCTCATGATACACCACTCAGCAACCCATCTTTTACTTGGGATAATGAGAAAATATTTCGGGGACCATGTGTGGCAGAACGGTGTAAGGAAGGATGTAGACGAATCAAGGATAGATATTACACATTACAGGAAAATAACTCTGGAAGATATAAAAAATATAGAAAATATGTGCCTCGAGGCAATAGAGCAGGACAGAAAAATTACGGTGGTAAATGTAAGCTGGAATCCGGCAATTGAAAAATATGGGTTCCGGCTCTTTGAGGGCGGTGTTCCAGTTTCATCAAAAATCAGGGTTGTTACCATAGATGGCATCGATTCAGAGGGTTGCGGGGGTACTCATCTGGATAGCACTGGACCCATAGGCTTTATAAAAATTATCAGGACAGAAACTGTACAGGAAGGTATTCAGAGGATTATATTTTCAGCGGGCCCGGCCGCCATGCGGTATGTACAGACGATTTATGATACTGTGGTGATGGAGCAGGAATTTATGAAAGTAGACATAAAGGATGTGTACAGCCGTTCTCTGGAAATTTTCCGGGAAGACCTGGAAAACAAGAAACTGATTGACCGCTACAGAAAGGAAAAAATTGAATCTGTAATTATGGGTAATTCAACTAAGATAGGAAATATTGCAATCTACACAACAAATTTTGACAGGGAAGATATGAATCTTCTTATTCAGGCTATTTTCAGGCAAAACACAAAGGCCATAGTAATTAACGGCGGTACAGAAATGACTGGCATAGGAATTGACTCATACGTAGATATGCTTGTATCGGGATTGTTAAAAGAAGGCATTAAGGTTGAGGAAAAGATAAGGAACAAAAAATTGTATACTGCAACCTGCATTCCGGGAATAAGTGAAAAGTTAATAAGGGAGATTTTAGAATATGGTAATATATGATGGATTCCTATATTATTGATAGCATAGTAAAAAAATATTACAATGTGTCAGATGTAGAGAATACTAAATACTCTATGATATTCCATATCCGGACCAGGGGAAGTGAAAAGTCATTCACATATCTCCTTGAAGAACTCGATAAAATAGGGACAACGGCATTTACAAATGATTTTCCGGACAATCAGATTATCGTGATTAACAACAGGAACATAGGCAGGGATAGAAATGGGCTCAAAGCAATGATGCTATTTATTTCCATAGCCACTCTGGTTTATTCAGGATTTATTTATTATTCAGCTTATTATTCATCCGTTTCCATATACAGAAATATTATTTACGGTTCCATATTTTATGCCCTGCCTGTCATATTCGTTTTATTATCCAGGGAAGGCGGAAAATATCTGGCATTGAGAAAAAACCATATAAAATATAAATTTCCTATTTTTATTCCCTCTCCTGGAATAGGGACTTTAGGGACAATAAATTCAAATAAAAATCAATTTAGGGACTCAAGATCCATGATAGAGGCTGGTTCATTTTCACTGTTATTTGGATTCTTTGCATCAATTTTTCTTATAGTTGTCGGTGCTGCTACAATGCCATTTACCCAGTACAACGCATCTATACATTCTCCCATTTCAATTCTCAATTTTCCTCTAGTTTTTCCTGTTGTTCTGGAACATTTCTTCCCGGCATTAATCATACCAGATCCCCTTGAACTTGCCGGCTATGTCGGGCTTATAACAACTGCAATAAATGCATTGCCTATTGGATTTATGGATGGCGGGTTAGTTTTTTCTGGAATTATGGGGAAATCTTTTAAATACGCATCATATGCCGGAATAGTTATACTCCTAATTGCCAGTATAATTTATCCCTATATACTGATCCTTGTTGTTCTCTCTCTGCTGCTGGGAATTAGAGGGCCGCTTCCAATGAATACGTTTTTTAAGCCCAAAATTTCCATGAAAGCATCATGGGCTCTGATAATAATAATCATACTCCTTCTGGGGTTTGTACCACTGCCATTTCATAGCACTGGTAACAGTAATGTTGCAATTCCGAATTCCTGTTATGTCATGCAGCAAAACAATACAGGGAACGTTACGGTAAACATTACCGTACAGAATCACGGATTGAACGTTGTACCTGTGTTTTCCGTAAGTCCCGGA
>JAKBQO010000191.1 GCA_021835185.1 Thermoplasmata archaeon | reverse complement strand
ATTATAGTCGAACGTTGCGTTTATTATGAGATATAGATTATTATATTCATATCCATATCTGTGTTGATAATATTTCCAATAATGCCCATGTTAGAACTTTCTTCTCCACCTGTGGCAATTGATTTCAATTCCCTAAATAGAATCAATCTGTATCAAACGGATTCTTAGTGAATTGCTAAATACCCGATAATATGCAATAGCAAATTATTTTTATTAACATAATATAAACATAAATGGGTAAACTTATTCTCAATGTGGACACAGGCATTGATGATGCATTTGCAATGATACTCCTGAATAAATACCGGATATTTCCTGAATTCATTGTGGCAGCTTCAGGAAATTCAACACTGGAAAATACATACAGAAATACTACCGGTATAACCAATCTTCTTCAACTGGGTTGCCCAGTATACCCTGGATCATATAAACCTCTTGTTAGGCATCATTATCTCGAGGATTTTCATGGTGAAAATGGAATAGGGTGCTATGAGTTCGACGAGGTATCACTGGAAAACCAACCCAATGGAATTATAAAAATGTACGAAGCACTGCAACATGATAAATACACCATAATATGTACATCACCCATGACATCTCTTGGACTGCTGCTGAGTATGAATAGCGGTATAAAGAAAAATATAGAGAATATTGTAATAATGGGAGGAGCTTTCGGGATCACCCAATATGGAAATGGTAATATGGGCAATTCGGAATTCAATGTATTTTACGACCCCGAAGCAGCCAAAATTGTTCTGGGTGCAGATATTAATGAAACAATTATTTCTCTGGACCTCACAATGAATCCAGAACTTGCAATAAAAAATCTGCCTCAAAACACTGGTAGAACAGCACTGGATAATTTCATATATAAAACAACTGAATTTATGTTAAAAAAACACGGAACGTTTGAATTGCATGATCCCATAGCTGCCTTATCTTTCATTAACCCAGATATATTTGAGTTTGTAAATGGAAGTATAGATGTTGATTCCAATGGAGTAACCAGATTCAAAAAACACAGAAATTCAAAAAAAAGGATAGCTGTTGCACTAAATAATGAGGATTACATAAATCAATTAGTGAATAAGATATATGACATAGCATGATAACATAAATATATTTGAATCACAGAACTTCTGTAGGGTAAAATTAGCTGATATTCACAAACTGTCCCTATTTTCAGGGATATTTAAGGCAATCATTCTATATCTTGATTGCTAGGCACCATGATTCGCCGTGATTCCAGTAATATTGTGATTATTTGGATTTCATCTGCCTGGAACATTCCTTATAAAAGCCAGATTACTCTAAATATGTAATCTCGAGCGATACAAAGGTATAATTCAGAAAAACTTTTATTATACACCCGATACAGCATAATGAATAAATATGATTTTTATATATCAGCTCCACTTTTCAATGAAATGGAGTTAAAATTTAATGAAAGAATTGCCATATTTCTTGAAAAGCTAGGCTTTTCCACATACCTCCCACAACGTGATGGCGGGGAGGATGAAATGCTGCTTAAAGACCCGGAATTATGGCCAGAAATAAGCAAAAAGGTGTTTAAACGTGACGTGGATGCTTTAAAAACCTCTTCTGCCCTTATAATGATAATGGATGGGAGAGTCCCTGATGAAGGGGCATGTGTGGAACTTGGCATGGCATATGCATTTGGGAAAATATGCATAGGGTTCCAGACCGATACAAGAAGGTTTGCAACAGGGCAGAACAATCTCATGCTGGATTATTCTTTGTCCTATAGCATAGTCCATGACTGGGAGAGCCTTGAAAAGCTTCTTGTTAAAATAAAAGAAAAAATTAAGAATGGTAATCAATAATTAAATTGCCTCTCATCAATAATTTAAATACTCTTTAAACATTTATGGATATGAATAGAACAGGTCTATCCTCCAGAAAAATAAGTTCCAATCTTTATCTAAGGTTTGATAGGGATGAATGGGCTAAAAGGAGGGGAAATCTTAATGTTACATTGTCCAAAAATGATATAAGAAAGATACTTGCGCTTAACGATAAAATCACAGCATCTCAAATTCGTGATTTTTATTTTCCAATAACCAGATTTCTTCAACTTTCAATAAACAATAACAGGAATCTTTATACAGAAAGGAACAGTTTCATTGGCATAAACCCTAAGAAGGTTCCATTTATAATAGGGGTAACGGGAAGCGTTGCAGTAGGAAAGAGTACAACATCCAGGCTTTTGAAGACACTGCTGGAGAGAATTAATCCCGATTATAATATATACATAGTATCCACCGATAATTTTCTTAAAAAGAATTCTAAGCTGCTAAAAGAGAATCTCATGGAAAGAAAAGGTTTCCCGGAAAGCTATGAAACCCAGGAACTTATAAATTTTCTGGTGGATATAAAATCAGGAATAAGCCATACGGAAATACCTGTTTATTCCCATCTAAAATATGACATACTTAATGAGAAACAGGAAATAGTGGATCCAGATATACTGATAATAGAAGGATTGAATATACTGCAGGTAAATAGTCTCGGAAGACAGGATGAGATTTATGTTTCAGATTTCCTTGATTTTTCAATATTTATAGATGCAGATGTGCAATACATCAAGCAGTGGTTTATAGAGAGATTTTTCATGCTTATGGATACAGCTTTCAGGGAAAAAGACTCCTATTTCAGGAAATACTCCGAATTGACGCGGGAAGAGGCTATTGAACTGTCATCAAGCATATGGGATAATATAAACGGAAAGAACTATTCTGAAAATATTATTAAAACAAGATACCGCGCCGAATTAATAATAGAAAAGGGAAAGAATCACAACATAGAAAGAATAATGATGAAAAAACTGTAAAGTTAATTATTATATTTTTCGATAATAGCTATATAGTATATACTAAATAATTATAATAACCATATTTATATACTAATATTTAAAGTATGTTTAAGATTTACATGTAATCCTTATATTATATATACATATAGATATTGTAATTGCATGGATGATAATACTAAAACTAATAATAATATTATCAAAGCACTTAATCGACCGGTAAATTTAAATACATTTTACTGGACGTTAGTGTTAATGGCTACAATTGGAGGATTTCTATACGGATATGATCAATCTGATATTGGATCAGTTTTGATCTTTATTCCATATTATGCACATGCCTCACCTTTTGTTGTAGGTTATATAGCTTCTGGTGCATTGCTTGGGGCC
>JAKBQO010000190.1 GCA_021835185.1 Thermoplasmata archaeon | reverse complement strand
GTTAAAGCCAGTACCTGGTCTTCATTCATTAGAGCAGGACTCATGCTTGAGCCATACACAATACTCGTTAGATATCCTGGATCTGATTCATTGGTAAATAAAATGAGTACAAAATCTTTAAAAAAACATAAAAAGCACCGAATAGAAAAACTATAACCAGCATCTGAGAAAAATTAATAATGGCAGCAAAAACTGAAAATAATAACATAACCATAATAAAAAGATTAGAATCAGTTGTGATTTGACTGGGTACACTTTAATCCCATATTCCGCCAAAGGTCTCCCTGTGATTATTTAGTTTGTTTCCTCCTTGGGTTCATCTTTTCTTTTGATAAAATTGCCTGTTTTTTTGATTTCTATTGAAAGATACATTGAAAATATTACTGCACCTAGAACAAGTGCTCCATTAATTTTCCATAGTATTTGTAGAGGCAATATATTGATAAGGGACGTCATGACTATCATTATACAGATTCTTGCCATATTTGAGATAAGGGAAATACCGGCAAAAAATTTTCCTGACATTTCATGAGGTATCCTTTCCATAACAAATGTGTTTCTTAGCATCCTGGTGGATGGATTTCCCAGGCCAAAGAATAAAGGCTGGACTATCATAAAAAATGAAAGTGAATTATACATAGCAATTAATATATTCCCAGTGGCAAATAACACCATGAATACCCAGATCAGGGCAGGGGACAGCCACCTTTCCATCAACCTTGGAATAATTAACCCGGAAATAATAGCAAAAATTGAATAAAGGATCTCCACAATCGCTAAATCTCCAGCATTTCCTCCAACCTTATAGATATATATAGGAGATAGATAATTTGACGCCATTAAACAAATAAATGTAAAATTCAGGGTAACAATGAAAAGTGTGATTTTGATGTTGGACTTCAGAAAGCGAAATACTTCCAGATAACCGTCAACTAAAATTTTTGGTTTTAAACTCCGTTCCGTACTAACTTTCATTTTCTCTTCATGAATTCTGGAAAGAAGTATTAGTGATATTATTGAGATCAATATAGCAAATACAATTGCCCCGAAAAATCCAACATATATAATTATTGGAACAGCTATAATAGATCCGACCATGCTGGGCAGTTGGCTTGTTATTTCAGCGATACCATTGTTTTTCCCCATAAGGCTAATTCGAGAGATGGATTGCTGGAGTACCCTCTGTGTTGAATATACCAATGAAGTGATAGTATCAGCTCCAATCAGCAGGATAGATAGAACTGCTAAATTTGCTGTACCATATAATAACGCCATAAGTGAGGAAAAAGAAAGGAGTATTATTGTAGCAAATATACAGAATTTCAGCACACTCTTTCTCTGGAAACTATCTATTGCATATCCGAATAGTGGCTCAAGGGAAATCCCTACAATAAGAATCAATATTCCTATAATTCCAAGGTATACTCTACTTAAGTAACCAGATGCCATGATAAAACTTGCTATTATAAAAATTGGCCCCATCCCGGACAGACTTGTAACCCGATATACAGAATACCTGAAGAAATTTCTATAGGAGTACCTTTGTTCTTCATCCTTTATCACAGACATTCATGCTTATTTGTTATAATTTTATTAATTTATTACTTTATAAAGTTTATAAACTATCACTTTTCACACACCATTCACTTAATAATATAGTGACCATAAATTATTCTATGGTATGAATTCTTTACTCCAACACAACGTTGCCCTTTAACATATTTCTAATTTCTACTGCTAATTAGCTAAAATTTCGCAATATTCTACAGAATAAGGAGTGATTATGTAAAAAAAATGAAGCTGAAAGCGTTAAATATGTCAAATTTTTGGTGGTTCCTATATTAGTACTGAATTATTATAAAGCTATTTTTCGGTAGCTTAAAAAATGTGGGAATAACTGTGTTCATTCTCCCGTTGATGCTAAATTTATCAACAAAAATAGGGATAGCCAGAATTTCTCTATTTCTATTGCCCATTGAAATATTTTCCTATTCTTCCTATGCCTTCTCTGATAACATCCTCAGATGTTGCATAGGAGATCCTGAAATGCTTTTCTGCGCCAAATGGGCTACCTGGCGTTACTATTACATTCTGTTTCTCTAACAAATCCAAGGATATTGCATCATCCGGGCGGTCAATGGAATAACTGGGGAATATGTAAAAGGCGCCCTCGGGTTCATAGAATGAGAGATCATTTATTTCTCTCAGGAGGGAAACTGCCAGATTCCTTCTTTTCTCAAACTCCTTCTTCATCTTTGTTACACTTTCCTCATCCTCAAGGGCTTTCATTGCACCATATTGTGAGATAGATGGAGCACATGTGAGTGTTTGTTGCTGTACCTTATTGGCTGCCTTTATTACATCAACTGGAGCGACCATGTATCCTATCCTCCAGCCAGTCATTGCATAGCTTTTAGAAAATCCGCTTAGTGTAACAGTTCTTTCCTTCATCTCCTCTATCGATCCTGGAGAAAACATTTTGCCTTTGTATACTAAATCCTCATATATTTCGTCTGATATTAAATAGAGGTTGTTTTCAATTATAAAATCGGAAAGTTTCCTGAGCGACTTTTCCGAATAAACTTTTCCCGTGGGGTTTACTGGGTTATTTAACATAAAAACTCTGGTTTTCGGTGATACATATTTTCCCAATGAGTCGAAATCAAGTTCATAATTTTCATCGGTTGGAATTGTTACCATCTTTCCCTGATTTAATTTGATTATATCTGGATATGAGACATAATATGGTGCAGGCAATAGAACCTCCTCACCAGGGTCTATTAATGAGTATAGTGCCAGGTTCAGAGAAAATTTTGTGGGAGTTACAAGGACATTTGATGCCGTTGCATCTATTCCGTTTTTCCTCTTCATCTTTTCTGCAATCTTCTGCCTTAGCTCCATTATTCCAGCGGATGGCGTATAATGGGTTTTTCCAGCCTTTGCTTCCTTAAATGCGTAATCAATTATCTCTTCAGGTGTTGTAAAATCAGGTTCACCAATTCCGAAACTGTATATTGTCTTTCCTGCTTCCTTGAGTTCCGCAGCCTTATTAGACATGCTCACAGTGGCTGATTCATTTATACCATTTACCCTTGATGATACCATGGTAAGTCATAGCAATTTGCCTTAAATATTTGTCCTTTTAAAATCCGTGAAAATGAAAATGCATGGGGCATTTAAGAGATAATTGCTGAAGGTTAAAGAGAATGCACATATATAGAATTCTT
>JAKBQO010000189.1 GCA_021835185.1 Thermoplasmata archaeon | reverse complement strand
CTCCGTGCTTATGTCAAGGGGAAACGTGATCCAGACACCGGAAAGCATCTCACTTCTGAAGAATTTTATAAAATTCTCTAAAAAGAATGCAGGCATCTATATCACTGGGGATACTGGACCTTCACTCATGGTGATGTCATCGGATAAATCTCTCTTGAATGAATTTCTTGAATCAGTGGATGATCCCCGGATAATAGGTTCACATCATCCCACTGAGCATAAGCAGAAGGAAATGGAGTTTTATAATGAATCTAAAGAATACATGGAATCTCTATAGACTATTTTTTAATCCATATTCCAGCTCAAGTTTTTCTGTTAATTGGGACAGGAGCCTAATATTATTACTTTTAATGGCCTTGCTCACCCTCAGTATATCCACATTAATATTGTAGTAGACAGTTTCAGATGAGAGCTGCCTGTTTGCTATTCCCTTAAGATCATGCAGCAGTTGTTCTGACCTGTTCATAATTTCGGCCATCTTTTTCCTTTCAGAGTCCACCTTGAAGTATCTCTTTACCTTATCTTTCATTTCCTTGATTTCCTCAGGGTTATGCTGCATTGAATTGTCTATTGTTATCTCCCTGCTTGACCCTGTATCCTCATCCCTTGCGGTTACGGTCAGTATTCCATTTTTGTCCACACTGTATGTTACGTTTATAGAGACCTCACCCCTGGGTGCGGGCTTTATGCCGGATAATCGAAAAATCCCTATCTGTATGTTGTCCGAACCCATTGTCCGTTCACCCTGAACCACCTTTACCTCTATCTCCTTCTGATAATCTCTAATTGTGGTAAATGGCCTTGTATTGCTGCATGGTATTGGAGTGTTTGCGGGGATCATAGTAACTGCTATATCGTTGAGCACCACACTCCCCAGGGACATTGGAACAACATCATTTAATTTTATTCTTGATATTTCACCATTGTCCCCATTTATAAAACCAGAAGCCAGTATGGAGGATCCAATAGCAACTGCAGTTTCTGGATCAATATTTTTAACTGCCCTGATTGAGAGATAATCTTCTATGGAATGAAATAGAAATGGTATTCTTGCTGGACCACCAGTCAGTATAAGAATGTCTATTCTGCTTCTGCTTATCCCAGAATTTGATATGGCTGTATCTATGCATTTATAGATATCGGGCAACATTCTTTCCACAATTTCATTTAGTTGCCTCGAAGACATGGTATATTTAATTTTTTCAGGACCCAGTAAAACCTCGGCTGATTCATGTCTTGAAAGTTTGATCTTCAATTTTTCAGCCTCGCTTCTGAGCCCTGCAGGATAAGGTATTACACTTAACCTTCTCAGGAATAATTTCATTTTATCCTCTACTTGCCTGTCCATGTCAGATCCGCCTAGCCTGGTATTGCCATAGGTTCCCAAAACTTTGAAATATCTTCCCTGGGCTCTTACAACGCTTACATCTGTTGTTCCGGAACCCATGTCAAAAACAAGGATGTTTTTTGCCTCTTTGGTTCTGATTCTATTCCAGTATGATATTGCAGCAGCTGTGGGTTCACTGACAAGCTGCTTTACCCTTATTCCAGCTATAGCGGCTGCCTCCCTGGTTGCATTCCTCTGATTGTGGTTGAAATATGCAGGAACGGCTATAACGGCGTCTCTAAGCTTCGAATTCATATATTTTTCAGCCTCAGTTTTTACCCGTTCCAGTATTATAGCACTCAGTTCAACCGGTGAGTGAAAGTTTCCATTGGCACTGTATAGATATTCAGTTCCCATCCGGACCTTAAAGCCAGATGCATTGCCATCTGGATATTGTTTTTTCATCTTTTCGGCTTCCACTCCTGTATACATTATGTCCGACCTGTCAAATGATACAGAGCTTCTGAGTGAAATACCTGTCCTGCCACCGGATAGGGGAATTATAACAGTTTTATTTTGCTCCTCTGAAAGAACCGTAACAGCCGCAGCCGTATTGCTGGTTCCAAGATCAATTCCTAGCGAAAACATTCGAAAACACCACTATGATACGCATTAATGGTAAAGATAGTGTATCATTCTATAAGTATTGTTGTATGACCTTTATATGACAAAATTTAAGTATGAATGAATATTATAAGTATTGTGCATTTAAATGGCGTGGTATGAAGTTATAAATGGGTCTACAGATTCTGTATATAATAAGAAGCTTTATAGCATTATAGGGCAGAAATTCGGCCTTTTCTATTTTAATAAAGAAAACAGAATCCATGTGTTTCTGAATACAAACACAAGATTTTCCTTCATAAAGCAGTCTGTAGAACTTGATCCCATAGATGCCATGCCCCTTATGAATCATTATTTTGTCTCAGAAAGCAGAAAAGAAAAGGATTACTACGATATTGGAGTAGAATTCAACGATATAAAGGAAGTAATTGAAAAACTGGCAGACGGTCAGGGAATTATGTTCTGGTTCATGTATTATAATAAAAAGCCAGTAAAGGATCAGTATGTGCTCCAGGAAGACAAATATCTTGTAAAGATAATATTCATGCAGAGAAATGATAAATTTATGAAGAAAAAACCAGATGAAGATTTGAATAATGTTATCCTGGCTACAATTCAGAATTGCATTAAAACTGACCTTAACTGGAAGGAGATAAGAGGCAAAAAATACCGCCTGTATTCTGGAAATATCAGAAAACCACTGATGAAGGGCAGTAAAAAAACACTTTATACGTACAAGGCAAAAATTGAGGATTTCCTGGAACTGGATTATAGCACTAAGGATCCTAAAATAGCTGCACCACAACAATCCAGTACCGGATTTTTGGATTTCCAGCGTGAAGAGTCCGACACAGCCATAGTGCTGGACACGAAGGCAGAGATGCTAAATGCCATAGCAGGTGGAGAAAAAACCACATTGATTGCTGGACCTTCAGGAGATGGGAAAATAGGACTGGCAGCAAGGATAATAGATAATGCCGAAAAAACCGGAAGGGAAATAGCAATATTGAATACGGCAAAATTTGACCCGTTTAAAAGCCTCATAAATGGAAATATAAGTTTCAGCATTAAAAGGTTTGATATCAGTGCAGAATACTATGACCGGAGAATTGTGAACTCTGCGGCTGATGCCACTGCCCTCGCATCTAAACTATGGGCTTCACTGGTTACAGGAACGGAATCACTTCGCAACCCGCTTCTGATTATCAATTCTGTCAACGATCTTATTCCACTATCACAGAATGGGTCACCGGTATTTGAGAATGAGTTCTGGGGGAGCTTTTTCAGGTATTATGATGCCGGCAGCAACGGGATGGGCATAGTTT
>JAKBQO010000188.1 GCA_021835185.1 Thermoplasmata archaeon | reverse complement strand
TGCAAGTAAGTGAGCTGCACTATGGAGTAATATCTTCTCACCTTCTGGAGAATTTATTTCGATAAGTTCCACTTTTCCTTCCTCCGGTGCACTATCGCTAAGATCGTATAGTTTGCCGGAGAGCCTGGCAGCCACTATATTTCCTTTTATTTTCTCAGGGACTATTTTCTTGAAAGCATCTCCCTTATTTATATTAAAAAATTGTTCTGAATCCATTATATGCCATATTCCTTACATATATTAATTTATTTTTAATGATTGATGTGTACTATTAATATTTTGAACAGTTATGCAAATGAATATATAAATATAATAAAATATTATTATAAGATCATAGGAGGTGTATTGCAATAGGGAATACAAGAAGTGCAGATGAGAAATTCAATATAATAATGGAATCCTTAAAATCGAACATCTCAATAGCAGAATTATGCAGAAAGCATGGAATATGGGTAACTTTAAGAATATGGCATATGCATTCAGGTGGTGCTAATGATTAAAAAGAACAGGAAAATTATATTTGCAGTAATTATTACAATAGTAATAATTTCATCATCGGTATTATATGCTTTTTATATTCCAAATAATGATATTATGTTAAATAAAAAAATAGATTACAATAGTAAGTTTAATTTATTATCTGATAACAAAACAAAGATATTTGTTATAAATCTTTCACTTATTAATGTCCCAGATGGATATTTAAATGTTTATCCATGTATAACGTTATATAAAAATAAATCCATAGAAAATAAAGGTGAATTTAATTATTTAAATAATACAGGAATATTAAATGATAGCATATCAATAAGTGGTTATATGGAATTAGAATACCCAAATTCTAACTGCATAAAAATCGTGCATGGAAATGTGTGCGGTGAGTCTTCACGCTTATTTATAAATAACACACAAACCTCAAAATATAATTTTGGTAATATAAAAGTAAATAATAAAAATTCCACATTAAAAATAATGATAATTATGAACACAAAAAACAAAAATATAAAAAATATAGATAATTATTCATATAACATCAATGCAACATTAAAAAATTTGAAAATAATTGATAAAACACATGGCTATTTCCATTATATGGATTATCTGAATGGAAAAACTTATTATATAAAGCCAGAGATTAAAATACTTAATATGTGACTTTACACATGTCTGATACAATATTCTTAGAAACACGGGATTATACTAAATTTTTCACTCTAATAGTCTGTGTACAGCCGCAAATATTGCAGAGACTCTTGAGAGTGGGCTCAATGGTATTGTACTGAAAGGCTACAGTGCAGGTTCCACTCTATATACTGTATATTTATCAGAAAATTGCATTCGGAGATACTGTAAACTTTATCGTGGGGCATAAGGGCAATAAAATGTGCATATGTTATTCTCACTTATGGCATATCTCTTTGTTGCAATCATATACAATGAAATTTATTTACATAATGAACCTGTTTCCCCTATATCCATAGTAGGATACCTTATGGACACAAATCTTAACTATGCAGCAAGGGGAATGAGTGTAACAATAGACTGAAATGTAAATCAGGCATCTCAGAGTTCATACTGAAAACAATGAGGCTGAAAAGCATGATAAAGTATTGGTGCACCCACAACATAATATTTGAAAAACGTTAAAAAATGCTATTCTGAGAACAACGAAAATAAAATTGATGTGAAGTCATGACATATAAATTATATTTATAATAAAAATTGTCCAATTAATTCCTCATGCCCGAGTGATAAAGCGGATAGATCAAGAACTGCAATTTATAAATACGTATAATTATGTACACAATTAGTGGTTATGCATCAGAAAAGTTGGTTAGAGAAAACACTAAATATCTTTATATAATTTTTAACAATGTATAATGTAATTATAAACGGAAATGATTATTCCATAGCAAATACAATTTTAAATCAGATTAAAAACCTTAAGAATTCTATGCCTGATGCCAATATAGAAGTGGTATTCAACAGGTCTGCGGTAAAAACGCTTCTCAAGGGAAGTGAATTCATCCCTAAGGTTAAAGAGATTATTGATTCTGGTGTGAAAATAAATGCGTGCAAAAACACTTTAAAAGGGATGAAATTAAGCGAGGAGGATGTTGATAGAGATGCGGGAATTGGAATAGTACCTGCTGCAGTGGAGGAGATAATAAAGAAGCAGGCCGAAGGATACTATTACCTGCAATTATAAATCAATCTAAATCCTGGAAAATAAAAAAGGGATTGCAGGTGCCGTGCATCCCGTAAAATACTCAATGCACACACGAATTGTTATATAGATCCGGCACATATTATATTACATGGACTATGCATTTTATCTAAGCAGGGAAATGAATAAACTGGATACCATAGAAGTAAGTAACGATGCTAAAAATGCAATTAAAGATTTTATCAATGACCTGACCTTTGAGGGAATTTCAGATGGGAGAAAGTATGCTTATGTCATAAGGCTAAGGAGAATATCCGTTATGCTCCAGGATAAGTTCCTGGATCCTGATAAGAAGGACATAAAGATGGTTATAACCACGATTATGAACACCAAGGTAAAATGGGGCGGCACAGGTGAACATAAGCCATCTGACAACGCAATAGAATCATATTATGTTACACTGAAGAAGTTCTATAAATGGCTTCTGGGCAATGGGAAGACTTACCCGGAATGCGTAGAATGGATAAGATTCAACCCGCACCCATCGCACCAGGTAAAGCCGGAATCACTGATAACCAGGGAAGAAGAAATAAAGCTGATCAATGCGTGCAGGAATTCCAGGGATCGGGCCCTGATTGCACTGCTTTATGATTCAGGATGCAGGATATCCGAGCTATTGACAATGAAAATAAAGGATTTAAGATTCGATGACTACGGCTGCATTATTTCAGTTACCGGGAAGACAGGATACAGGGATGTTAGAATTGTGGGCAATTCAATCTATTACCTTAAAGAGTACCTTAATGACCATCCGATTAAGGATCTTGATTCCTGGCTTTTCATAATGAAGGGAAATGAGAGGATGGGCTACGATTAAGTAAGGTCCATGATCACCAAGGCAAAGAAAAGGTGCGGGATTACCAGGAGAATATATCCGCACCTGTTCAGGCATACCAGGGCCACAATACTGGCATCCAAGGTTACAGAGGCCCCGTTGGAATCACAGATGGGCTGGGTTCATGGATCCAGGCAGACTGGAACCTATATACATCTATCCATGAGGGATCAGGACAATGCCATACTCAAGGCCTATGGCATTAAAGTGGATGAAAGCAGGATAATAGAGGCAACTCCCAAGAAATGCCC
>JAKBQO010000187.1 GCA_021835185.1 Thermoplasmata archaeon | reverse complement strand
AAATCTTCCCGTAAAAGATGTATGAACTGATCTTTGCCGACATCAATGGTACCTTTTCTGATTTTCTGATATACAAGCCTGTATTTGTACCCGGACAGTTTTTTATTGTTTTTTATGAAGAAATCAAATGGTATATGAAATGCATCACCATCCACACTGGCTTCTATTCCTGCGGCGTCACAATAAAATATGATATTTTCATTATCCTCACTGGAAATCCTGTAAAGTTCCTTTTCAAAAACATCTCTCTGTGTAATGACAAATCTGGATGTCATTCCAGGTTCATTTATGTAGCGAAGCATCCACATGGCAATGGCAAATGCCTTTTTCCCCATGGTGATATTATATCCTTCATTATCCGCATATTTTCTCACAAGGCCGTTCAGATAGTCAAATGCTTCTCTTACGGATCTGCGGTCGTCAGGATCAAGTGAATTCACCAGTTTATCTATACGATCACCGTTTTCAATAAGCCTGAAATCAACAAAGAAGTTTGATGTTATCATTTCATAATTCCATAAGTTCCCTTGGGGCACTGGTTATTTCCTCATGGCCATTTTTCTTTATTATGAGATCGTCCTCAATTCTTACTCCTCCAAATCCGGGTATGTAAACTCCAGGCTCATCTGTAATAACCATGTTTGCCTTGAGCATAAAATCAAGGGTTGGAGACAGTGCCGGATGGTCGTGTACGTCTAAGCCCACACCATGGCCCAGGCTATGTATGAATCTCCCCGGGTATTTTTCGTCAATTATTTTTCTGGCGATCATGTCTATATCCTTCCCATTAATTCCAGCCTTCAAAGCGTCTTTACTCTCCTGCTGTGCCAGTTTAACAGTTTCATACATATCTCTTTGTTTTTCGTCAGCCCTCCCGAATACAACTGTCCTTGTTGTATCTGAGCAGTATCTGTTATACAGTGCACCGTAATCCATGAGCACAAAATCGTTTTTCTTCAGTTTTGCGTTGCCTGGCATGTAATGTGGCATTGCAGAGTTTTTTCCAAAGGCTACTATAGTTTTAAAAGATTCCCCGGAGGCACCGTTTTTCATCATTGCATATACTATATTTGCAGCAAGTTCTGATTCTGTCATGCCCTCTTTTAATGTTTTTATAAAATCCTGAAACGAGTCGCTTGCTATTTTCGCTGCTTCCCTTAGATTCTTTAATTCAGATTCTTCCTTTATTTTTCTTGCTTCATCAATGGACTGGGAAACATCAATGAATTCCTTATCAGGTATAATCTTCATGAGTTGCTTGTAAAGTTCAAGAGTGAGTGCAGAGTAATTTAGCCCCACATTTACATCATTCTTAAATGCATTCTTCAAGATCTCATTTCTTTCTGATACTGTATTGTAAACTAACACATCGAACCCAGTTTCCTTTGCGGCTTCTTCTTCCAGTGCAGATGTGATAATTGTGATCTTTTCTGGTTTGACACGCAATATTGAACCCTCAAATATGCCTGATTTCGCCCCTGTGAGGTAAAAAAATGTTTTGTCTACCTGATTTTCTCCACCATTTATTATAAGTATTGAATCAATATTCCTCACATAATCAAATATTCTCTTTTCTTTCATTATTACTTATTTTGATTATTAATATAACAATTTCGCTTAAAATGGCAATGTATTTTAATTTCCCAATTATACCATTATATGTATGACAGGGTATTCTCAGGAAAATTCTTCTTCCATGGTTCTTTTCAGGATCTGGATATAGGTGTCGAAAACGGAATTATAACAGGAATAAAAAAGCACATTAATGAAGAGAAGAAAATACTCAAGAATGGCATTATTCCTGCGGGAACAGACACACATGTCCACTTCAGGGATCCGGGAGAAACAGATAAGGAAGATTTTTCCACCGGCACTATTTCAGCCATATTCGGTGGTACAACCACGGTATTTGATATGCCAAATAACAGAAGAAAAATAGACAATTATGCGGCGTACAGCGACAAACTGGAAATAGTAAGGAGAAAGGCATTCTGTGATTTTGGACTGTATTCTATGTTTACGGGGCATAATGCCAACATAATCAACAAAGAATCTTCTGGCATAAAAATTTTCATGGGAGAAACAACAAATGCGAGAGCGCTGGTAGATTTTGATGAAGAGGGTATACAATCCATTAACAAAATGAGAATCCCTGTAGTTTTTCATGCTGAAGATGGTACGTGCCTGAAGAATCATGAAGGAATTGCCAAAAATTTGAAGGAATATTCAGATGCAAGACCGATGGATTGTGAGGAAATTGCAATTAAAAGGGCTGGAGAAATGGGATTCAAGAATGGCGTTATAACACACATAACACACGGAGTAGATACTCCCTACATAAAAGAGGTAACGCCGCACCATATACTGCTTAATTATGATATGCCCCTTGGTCCATACGGTAAAGTAAATCCGCCCCTCCGGTCTAGAGAAACTCAGCAAGATCTCCTTGACGGGTTGATTGCCGGAAAATTTAGTATTGTTTCTTCCGATCATGCACCTCACGTTCAGAATGATAAGAGAGATTTTGAATATTCAAAGGCAGGTATAATAGGTGTTGAAACTAGAATCCCGCTTATGATGGCACTTGTACAGAAAAAACTGCTGTCTTTTGATACATTCTATAAAACATGTATATTGAATCCGGCTCAACTGTTTAGTCTCAGAAAGGGAGAAATAAAAGTAGGCAATTATGCCGATTTCATGTCTGTGGATTTCTCATCCATGGAAAGAATCAACGATTACAGGCTGCATTCCAAAAATCCAGGATCTCCATTCAACGGTTTTGATGCTATTTTCCCTTCAGATGTCATAATGCGTGGTGAAACTGTTATCGAGGGGAGAGAGCTCATAGGAGATAGAATGGGAAAATACGTAAGAGAATTAAAATAACTATATTATATGGAATTTAACCATTACATCATTTATTTCGTTTCCGTAGGATTCGGATGACACATAATCGCTCATGGATTTTATTGTTTCTGTTGCATTATAGGGACATGCCTTTTTTACAGGCAGTGTAAACATTGAATTGTCATTATCCGAATCACCTACAACCAGGATATCATCCCAGTTTAGTCCAAACTGTTTTTTTATGATGCCTAAGGCGTATCCCTTATTCTGGCCAGGATTCATTATATGCCATGTGAATTTGCTGTTTACAACTTCCAGGTTCCATTTTTCAGCCTCAGTGGATACAAAACCCTCATCCTCTGGATTCATGGAAAATGCTGCAGAAGTTTCACGCCACTGGTTTGTAAAATATGATTTGACAGAAGATTTTCCTGATATATACTCAAGAAACTGGAAAGGTTTTGATTTTTCGAAGAATTTCTCTATTTTCCCATTA
>JAKBQO010000186.1 GCA_021835185.1 Thermoplasmata archaeon | reverse complement strand
ATGTCCTGTCCAGCAGCTGAGACACGCCTGTCCTTCCGCCTATCCAGTTTCCTGTTGCCATGGAATGCAGTACTTTCTGTGTGAGCAGATCCTGCCTGACTGCAGGCCTCAGCCTGATACCTCTTTTTTTATTGTAAGTTTTTTCCAGCTGGTATTTCAGGTCTTTCATAACTGACTGGAATGCATTTCTGAAAAGTTCATCCAGAAGGTCGCCGGAAAGTTTGATTCTCTTGTTTGCATAATGGTCTTTATCGTCAACATGACGCATTCCTAAATTAAGCTCAAGAAGTGATCTTGCCATTCTTCCAAGGTAAATAGCCTTCTTTAGCCTGTCTGAAACATCATCTCCAAGGTGTGGAAGCAAAGCGCGATCCAGCATCTGTGTGATCTTCTTATCCCTGAATTCTTTGGCCTGCCCTGCAGCAAACCTCTTTTCCAGGTAAGACAGTGCATCTTCATTATTGTTAATTCCATTGGGTGGCAGAATTTTAAGATTTCTTGAATCCTCTATATTGGCATAGATTAATGGATCCATTCTTGGATCAGTATAAATTGCTTCATGGATATCAACATCCTTGTCGATTCCCAGCGCCTTCATCAATATTACAAGGGGTATTGTTCCAGCTACAGTGGGTATAGAAACGTTAATTATTCCATCGCTTCCTTTTTCCATAGATATTAATGCCCTGAATCCGCTCTTCTGGGAGAAAATCTTTGCAACCTCTACCCTTGAATCATACTTCTCTTCATACTCAACAAGTATCTTATTTGGCGCAAGGTCTTCCAGTGAAACTATTACCCTCTCTGATCCGCCAATGATAAAATATCCTCCAGGGTCTGTGGGGTCCTCGTCTACATATCTCAGTTTGTTCTCCCTTGTTTCATCTATAGGGCCATTGTTTTTTTCAATGTAAAGGTCAAGGTTCTGCTCGGACAATGTACATATTTTTGATCTTACCATTACCGGTATTTCCCCTATTTTAATTGTATTTGCATCTCTTTCTATCCCATCTTCCACTATACGCAGCCGCAACATTATGGGTGCCATATAGTTAAGGTCCCTGAGCCTGGCTTCCTGTGGTGTTATCTGGTTTGTAGCACCGGAAGCTTCCTTGATTTCAGGTTTGTCGACCCATATCGTTGGGTCTCCCGTAGCCTTACCATTCTGCCTTTCCCTGCCAAAATAAATTTTTATGTCCTTGCCCTTTGTTTTTGAAGGGTCAAGATCTATTACTCCAGGTGTTGCATCATCGGATATCTTGGTCTCGTCTACTATCTGTTGCATTATATTATCTGGATTGTTCTTTGAAGCATAAAAATAATTCATGGAATCAATCTGATAATTAACTACACTCTCTGATTTGAAAAACGCATCTAAAATAGGATTCATCTTATATCACACTCTTAACAATAACTCTATAATACTCATAATAACCTGCAGTGGGGCTTTTGCGAATAATTTTAACTACCCGGCCTGGCTCAAGTGTTCCGTGAATTTCCTCCAGTGCCTTAATTGTAGGGTCATTAATGCTAATTTTCGGCAGGTTCTCTTTTGTCACATTAAGCTTTGTTAAAACGCTTTCCTCATCTTCCACAGGCACCAGATGGTGTTCTGGCACTATTTCGTGCTCAAGCACATTGAACTTACTCATATTTTCACCTAAACGGGTCCGAAGGGGTTTGAACCCTTGACCGCCTGGTTAAAAGCCAGACGCTCTACCTAGCTGAGCTACGGACCCACAATATGTAGTCAGCTATATACATTTGAATGATATAACTTTTTTTGTATAATGATATTACTAAATAGTATTTTAACGTTTTACTTTTTTTGCATTTTAGTACGGAAAATTTCATGAAAAATTTAATATCTCTGCCTATTATATTCTATAATGAAAGTTAACATAAACGGCGTGTCAAAGGCGATTCTTGCAGTATGGTTTGAAGATAACCAGGTAAAACTGATAGATCAGAGAAAAATTCCGGAAACAATTGAGATATATTCGGCAAAAAATAGTGGTGATATTTACTATGCAATTAAAAATATGGTTGTTCGCGGGGCACCCGCAATAGGCGTTACCGCAGCATACGGGTTGGCTATGGCTTCTAAAAATAAGGAAAATATGGACGAAGCCGTTAAGGTCATATCATCATCAAGGCCCACAGCTTATGATCTCTTCAAGGCAATTGATTTTATGAAGGCCAATAATTTTTCAGAATCAGCAGCAAAGAGGTACGCCCTTGAAATTACTGAAAGATCCAGAAAGATAGGGGAATATGGAAATACACTTATACAGGCTAATGACCATATACTCACACATTGCAATGCAGGGGCACTTGCGGTGGTTGACTGGGGAACTGCCCTAGCGCCTATGAGGATGGCGCATGATGCTGGCAAGAAAATTTTTGTCTACGTTGATGAAACCAGGCCCAGATTGCAGGGTGCAAAACTTACTGCATGGGAACTCCAGCAGGAAGGCATAGATTATTCAATAATCGCAGATAATGCTGCAGGGCATTTCATGAAGAATAAAGACATAAACCTTGCAATAGTAGGTGCGGACAGGATAGCGGCGAATGGTGATTTTGCCAACAAGATTGGAACCTATGAAAAGGCAGTTCTTGCAAAGGTGAACAATATACCCTTTTACGTTGCTGCACCCGGAAGCACCTTTGATTTTTCCCTGAAAAACGGTGATGGTATACCCATAGAGGAAAGGGATGAAAGCGAAGTATTGACTGTCAACAATTCAAGGATCGGGCCGGTTGAAGGGCATGCCAGGAATCCTGCATTTGATGTTACACCAAATGAATATGTAACCGCATTCATAACGGAATATGGCATATTCAAGCCTGGGGAACTTAAAAAATTGTATAGTTTAATTCACGAAGATCTCTTTATGAGGTAATCATCCAGCTTTCCAAGTGATTCATCCTTTTTTTCTGCAAGTGTTTTTAACATTCCTGATATATTTTCAGCAGCTTCTATTTTGCACGGCCCGCACATTCTTACGCCGCCCTTGCATTCTTCATAGACCCTGGTTACATACTTATCGTTGCTGTTATGGTATTTATAAAGTTCAAAAACAGGGCATATATCCGGATTTCCCCCATATTTTTTCTGCTCTTCAATGGTCTGTTTGCCGCCTGTTACTGCATGCTTTATCTTTCTGGTTGCTTCTTCTCCAGTATCATTAAGGCTTATAAGTGAATCAGGAACAGAAGAGGACATTTTGCCTCCTTTTAATCCAGTTTCCAGTTTCTGGAACGTTGCTGACGGCTCAATAAACGCATAATCGTTTATCCGGCTTTCTTCAATGGCAAGCATCATATCTATTTTTATCTTATCCTCGCCTGTGGAATTTTTAACATATATG
>JAKBQO010000185.1 GCA_021835185.1 Thermoplasmata archaeon | reverse complement strand
ACCCTGAATCTCTGTAAACCAAGTCGCTCCCAGCAATGTTTCCTTTCTATCTCCTATTAATCCGGGAACATAGTCCTTCTGATTATCCGGCGCGTATTTGTGCAATGCATATGCAGTCTGGTGCGTTAATGTCAGTATACAGTATATTCCAGGATCAGCAACAAGGTATCCCATGGCATAATGCTCCATTATGGATTTTCCGTGAAAATACGGGCGGCTGATTCCATATTCATGTATAAGCTTCTCAAGGGCATGTTTTTCCATTGGGCTAATAAGAACACTATCTATTCTCTCACCATCTATGCTCCACATTTTCTGCAATGGTGGGGATACCTTGTCTATGTAATCCGTTGTTTCATAAAGATCCTTACCTGCATAGGCACCCAGTGGACTGAGATTTAAGTGCTTCCCAAGATAAAAATCAAGGATTTCCTGAAATGGTCTGTCTATATCAAAATGGTTTTTTCCGTATATACTGGATATATAGGAATATGTGTCATCCATAATAATATAACGTCAATCGGTATATAAAAATATGTCAGTGGAATATTATTAATCAACTCTACTTCTGGTCAAATTAATGGACAATAGACTTTATCTCACTTATGTTATGATTTCTGTTGACCGTGTTAATATCTACCTCTGGAAGTTATCATCTCTCTGCTGTTTAAACTTCGTGGCCTTAACCCCAAAACCTCTATCCCGTTCCATTTCTCTTCTACGGCAGATCGCCACCCCCATGCACATATCGGAACATTCCTTGCTGGAGAGGCCTCATCTTCGTTCACCGGTTTCATGCACCTTTGTCCACTGGACTTATGCAGTTATGCAGAAAAGCTTGCAAATATCCATGATTTCAGGATGTATAAACCTTTTTTTGTGAGGAACCATTAAAGAGAATTGATAACACCGGGAACGGTAGTTAACCCCCTTAACAGAAAACTTGACTATACATTAAATATTATATTGGCATAGCAATAAACTGTATATGTTGAGATTGATCAAGTATCCAGGTTCAAAAACCACAATTGTGGATGAAATACAGCGTGTATATGATTTATCTCAATGTTCAAGATTCGTTGATGTATTTTCCGGATCAGCTTCGGTGCTTATTAACATACGTGCAGGAATGGAAATTTATAATGATATTAACAGGGAACTTTATACATTATTTAAAGTGCTGAAAAATAACTTCGAGCCATTCTATAAGGCTGCTGATGCACTTGCAAGAGACCGCAACATGTTTTTTGATTATTATGATGATAGAATAGTAATGGATACCGGCAATCCTGAGGTGGAAAAGGCTTTTTCCATTTTCTTCAATTTTAACACCGGATTTGGGGGCATGGGAGAAACATATGGCAAAAAGGACAAATCCCTGTATGGTACATACCGCAAAAATGTATCCAATCTTCTAAAGGCTGAACCCAAGATACGGAGAATGAAAATAGAGAATATGGATTTCAGGGAACTCATTGATAAATACGACGATCACGACACCTTTTTTTATCTGGACCCACCCTATCCAGGAAAGGACTGGTATGTGCACAATTTCCTTGAAAGCGATTTCATCGATTTAAAGAAAGTAATAGGTAGCATAGAAGGCACATACCTCATGAATTTCAATTCCATTGATGGCCTCCCGGTAAAAGTATTTGGAAAGCCATCATTTGTAAAGGAATATAGAAATGAAAATGGGAAACCTGGAGTAACCAGTTCCAGGAAAGTTTCATTCTATACTAACAGTGGCATAAAATTATAATCCTGAAATTCAGAATTACTGTCTCGCCTTTCTGGAAGTAAAAAAATGAATTAACATGGATAACGATTATTATGCATTATTAAATTACATTATTAATGATTTACCGTACAGGCTGTTCGGGCTGGAGTTATGAATTCTGGAGAGGCAAGATTTATAATTATTCAGAGCCCTCATCAAATTTTTTGAATGATTATTCCAGAATATTTGACACTGTTGAAATAGATTCTACATTTTATGCGGCTCAGGGCCAGGAAACAGTTAAAAAATGGTATGACTCTGTTCCAGATAATTTTTTGTTTTCACCAAAAATGCCCAGAAAGATAACACACGAGGAAAGGCTTGTAAAATGCGAAGATGACCTTGTTTATTTTATAAAAAATATTTCAATTCTTGGTGAGAAACTGGGAATAATACTGGTTCAACTCCCACCTGATTTCACATTAAATTTAACGGTGCTGGAGAATTTTCTTGAAGTGCTCCCAAGTGGAATAAAATATGCAGTTGAGTTCAGACACATTTCATGGTTCAGGAAAGAAGTTTATGATATACTCAAAAAATACAATGTTATAATGGTTTGGTCTGTTATTGACTATCTTAAAACCCCGGAAATAAAAACTACTGAAAATCTATATGTGCGTTTTTTAGGCAATAAATCACTTACAAAGAAGGAACTTGGTGAATTAAGAATAAACCGGCGCAGTGAGGTTATGCAGTGGGTAGAAAAGATAAAAAACCATGATTCAGGAAACGGTACGGCTTTCATATACGCAAATAACCATTATGAAGGCCTCTCACCGGACACTATCAAATTTGTAAGGTACCGTCTCGGAATGCCTGCACCTCCTCCCATGGTCGTGGACAGGCAGAAGAAACTTTTCTAATGTTCTAGAATTTTAGGCGTTAATATTTTATATCTTCGTATTATCATCAAAAATGTTAATTGACTATGCTATTGCATCAATAAATGCTATGATGGGCAGAGTGGATGATATAGTAATATCGGTGTCTGCAGTCTTGATAACACTTTTATGGATACCAATAGCGCTAAATTTTTTCAGCACTGATGAGAATAAAAAGATAATGGCAAGGGAGAGACTGAAAAATGCTGCCATAGGCACTGTCATATACATAATGGCAATAAGCGGGATACTGTTTACAGTTTTTAACTATGTGGTTACAGGCAAAGTATGACTTATACCTCTATTTTTAATGGAATTCTTGAGGCAATAACCAATCTTGCGAGGTCTTCTATCATATTTTTGTGGCACCTCATGGTAAATTACGGGCTTAATCCAGAATATTCATATATACAGTTTATACACGGCAATTCATCATTTATAGCTTTTTACAGGTACCTGTTCAACAACGTCTACTCTGATATTATCCTTATTGCAATCACAGTTTCAGCCATAATTATGCTTGCATACAACTCACTTATAAAGCCATATTCACCTGCAAAACTATTGATCAAGATATTTGCTTCTATCGTGCTTTTTGAATCATCCTACAGAATATCAATGTTTTTTATGAGTATTTCACTGGTTTTTTACAACAATATCTATACATTGAAGCCTAACTGGTACGGACTGGAATTTTCAGGTATCTCTGGTGCAAACAGCTTTATATCTATTTTATTTACAGGTACCTTTATTC
>JAKBQO010000184.1 GCA_021835185.1 Thermoplasmata archaeon | reverse complement strand
TTGAAAACTGGACATGTTTTTATCCGGTATCGGGCCATAGACCTTTCCGTTAGTATGGTTAAATTCCTTTGAGCTATAGGAAACATTTAATGGATTAAATATCAATGGTTTTCCTGTATAATGGAGTTCAAGTGCTATCACACCGTAACCCTCAGCAAGTATGCCATAGGAATCACTATTCATATAATCCGATGCAAGATTTGCAAGTGATATATTATGCCCGTTTCTAGTGTAGGTCTGGCTATCGTTCAAATCTGCAATTAGGTATTTAAAATGCACAGATGTCGATGAAATATTATTGTACGGAAATGCTGTTGCGTTTAAATCTTTATAAAATAACGGGTAAATGTTATTTCCGGTTACAAGGGATGAGTTCATGCTTATATTATTTTCCAGTGAATATATAAAGTGGTTCCGTTCTGCAGAATATCCTGCTGAATCATTTACAATATTATGGATGCCTGAAGGTTCCACAGATACAGGCGATATGGGTGACACCACTATAAACGCTGCAATTGCAAATACAGCTATAACTAACATGGTATTTTTTAAATTCCTGGCCGCCCGTTTAGTTTTAATGGAAGGCGTAGGCTTGAATTCCATCATTTTAGATATTCCAAATACGGCAGCGACAAATATCATAGGTATAAACATCATTGAGTACTGGTATCCTATAAAATAATAAGGTATGTATGAGGAGGTCATGGCATATACAAGATATGGAATAGCCGGGATTAAACCAATAGGGAAACGGTAAAATGCAAAATCAACGGCCAGAAATGCAAGAACCAGGAAGAGAAGCTTAATCTGGTAATTGGCGATAATATAAGTCATGAATCTGTATGGATGGAGAAAAAATGTTAAAACAAGGCCAGTTATACTTCTCGACGCAGAACCCGTAGCTCCACTTGCGAAAAGCAAAATACTCTGGCTATGTGCTATGTCTCCTTTGAGGTACCCTGCTGCAGTATAGTATATAAGTAAAACTATAAGTGATGTGATAAACAGGTATGCCATTTTTTTTGTCTGCTCACCGGATTCCTTGAAATAATACCTGGATATCATCATTTCCATTATTAATGTCATCACTACAATAAAAACAAAGGAAGCATGAAGGCTTACTATCAGGGCAAGAAAAACAATATTCCACGCCATCCTGTTTTTAATGTAAAAATAAATTGCCATAAAATAAAAGAATGGGAGAAATATCATTAGATGGAAATCAAAATAAATCGGGCTTTCTGTTAAGGGTGAAAGTAGAAAGGCACTTGCTATTATAAATGAATAAAGTGCAGGATTTTTTATGTTTTCAGGGTATTTTTCCTTTATCCTGGAAAAAATATGCAGGGAGATATAGTAAAGTGGAATTGTTGCGAAACTTAAGAATACTGCCTGAATAATAAGCAATATGTATGGATTCGGATAGATGTAAAAGACACCGAGGAGGGCAAACATAAATGGCGAGAAATGTTCTGCAAGATAACTCTCTCCAAGCAGGTTTGAATAGAATAATTGGCCGTGGAGAGAAGAATAAAATGCCTGTGAATATAATCCCAGATCCCATGCATAAGCATTAAGTGTATATGCCTTTAAAATAGAATAAAATGAAAAGAAAATAGCGAATATAATGGATAATACTATAATTATACTGTGGTAATTTACTGTCTTTCCATCTTTAAATATGTTTTTTATCCGGAAGGGCATCCACTCAAATTTCATCTAATTGCCAAGTCCTTATTAATATATTTATTTTATGAAATAACGGATAGCCATTGCAATATTTTATTGAGAAATAGTTTTTATATATCATTTAAAGTTTATGTTATTGATATTTTAAACCTTAACTCCACAATTTTTTAGGGAATATATTTGTACCAAGCTGTTCATCTATCCTTTCAGAGGATGCAGGAATTTCTGAAATAATCTCTTTATTGTTGTGTATAATCTTGTAAACCCTTGAATATTTTAATAATGCATCCTTTACAGACAATTTATCCGTCAATCCTGCTGCCCTTATGAGAACAAATATTGAGTAATATATGTATAATGATACAAATGAAATAAAGAAATAACCCCTTATGGAATCATCATTGCTCAAATATGATTTGTCATTTTCCAGTTCATTCTTCATAGCATCAAAGGATTGCTCTATCTCTTCCCTCTGCTTGTACATTAAATAGATATTTTCCGGATAATCATCTATGTTTGATAGTATTGCTATTTTGCCGAATACTTTAGATGCATTGTTAAAATCTTCCTGATTCTTCTTATTATCAGCTATCAATGATATGAATGTATTTGCCTCCTCTGACATTAAGATCTGGTCCTGGAATATGTATACATAATATTTCCCATATTTGTATGATGTGCTGAGTATTCCCCTGTCCCTGTACATGAAGCTTGATTTGAATATAGCATTATAATCAATAATCTTATTATTCCTCCTCAATGGCATTATGAATTTATTATTTATTTCATCTGCGAGGGAATATGATGCAAATCCCCTGTCCATTACCAGTATCCCATTAAAATTAATCTCTTCAAGTACTTTCTTCAAGGATTTTATATCCCTTACAGAACCATCAAGCGATTTAAGGAACACAGGCCTATAGTAATCTAAATCAAATACCATTGCAATATTTATCTGTGGAATATACTCATGCTCATGGTTATGCCCTTTCTCTGCCATATTTATATTCTCTGACCTTGAGAATATTGATGATAAATCAAATGCAAGCTTCATAGAATCGTGCATTAAATCATTGAACAGGTTATACTGGCTGCTTATATCTGATCCTGTTTCAACAAGCAGGTCTGTTAGAGTATTGGAAGATACATGCGCATTGATATATCTGGACATATACAGTTTATCCCACCTCTCCTTAACCATTTTCAATGGAGTATAATCTATTAGCCTTACTACAGACATTGCGTATATTGATTCCCATGTATCAGGGAAGTATTTCTTCAATAGCTTTATTATATCCTTTGATACAGAGTATATTAACTCAGAATTTCCATATTCATACACGGAACGGGAATTGTCATTCTCCACAATTCCATTCTCTGTAATCCTGCCAATGTATTCGGATACTTTCCTTGCACCATGCCTTTCCCTATCATATTTAGTTGTTGAATGGTACAGATAATAATTTCCGTTAAGCCGCTTCACCTCAAGTGGAATCTTCCTCTTCCTTTTTTCTTCCTCCAGTACATCCTTTACCCATTCATCCATATGCCCTATAGGGAATATATAAATATTAATGTTTGCATTGCAATATAACTGTAAAAGCATGATAATTAAAAATAATAGGATATGTATTCCCTATAAGTTTGTGGAGTTAAGGTTTTAAATAAACTGTATATCTGTCAGTATCAATTATTCATAAAGTTAATTAAGTATTCTGCACATTAATTTATATTGGGTGC
>JAKBQO010000183.1 GCA_021835185.1 Thermoplasmata archaeon | reverse complement strand
TACAAAGAGAGAAGCACGAAGGGAAACCATTGATTTAACAGGATGTGTGGATTCTGGAAATAACCGTACAAATATTTATAATCCTATGTGGAATATTAACAGTGAAATGACACGGTGTCACAGGGCGGCAGGTACAATTACAGATATCGATATGGAAAGAAGCATCCCGGAATTTAACACTGTACTTAATGCTTTATCTGCAAAACTTTTCCAGAAAGAAGTTATGCGCATTAACATTGCGTTGGACAGGAACATTATGCCTGCAATAATTAAGGGATTCAGGAGGTATAAGGTATGAATTTTTCAGCTTTAATAGGTAACCCTGTAGGCCATTCTATAGGTCAGGATATTTACAACAGCCTGTTTATGGACTACGGTATAGATTCCATGTATATTGCAATAGATCTGCACAGGAAAAATTTGCCACGATTTTTTGATTTGTCCAGGGGCAATATTGAAGGCTTCAACATAACTGCACCGTATAAGGAAGAGTCAATACAATTTATAGACTATGCAGATAAAATAGTTTCTGATACCGGATCGGTTAATCTCGTAAAAAACCAGGGTGGAAAATTATACGGATATAACAGCGATTACGCTGGATTTATGATGCTTGCCAGAAAAAATAATATTGATTTTTCAGGTAAAAATGTAATAATAATGGGCACAGGTGGTGCAGCCAGGACAGTTGCATATTCAATAATGCAAAATTATAATTCAAATATCAGCATAGTTTCAAGGAATCCTGGGGAAAAAAAGATTTACGGAATAGCCACAACAGGATATAATGATATAAAGGAATATGATATTATTATTAATTGCACGCCACTGGGCACATTTCCAGATACTGGAATGCCTATCCCGGAAAATATGATACAGAATGGGATAACAGGCATAGACCTTGTGTATAATCCCTCCAGGACTCCATTTCTGAAAATAGTCGAAAAAAATGGTGGGATTCCGGTAAACGGAGAGGACATGTTCATCGGGCAGGGAATTGAAACGTTAAAAAAAATATATGGGATAACGGTAGATTATGAAAAATTTTATGATATTTTCCATGAAAATTTAAGGAGTAAATAAAATGATAATAAAAACCAATGGCGGCCTTTCTGTTCTGTCAGCATTTGTCAACGGCTATGGTGCTGCAATATCCATAGACCTGCCAATGTACACTGAGATCAAAAAGAGCGGAGAGGATATTTTTCCCACACCTGAAATGGCAGATACTGTGAATTTTCTGAGGAACAGATTTTCCATCCATGATAAATATTCAATAAATATCAATAGCCAGATTCCAATGGGAATGGGATTGAAAAGCAGCAGTGCCATGACACTTTCATTAATTTACGGAATTTTTAAAATAAATCATATGGACATCGCACCACAGGAAGTTTTAAAGATTGCGTCAGAGGCCTCAATACACAATAAAACATCGGTAACAGGGGCAATAGATGACCTTTCCATAGCATATTATGGCGGGTTTTGTTTTACTGACAACAGTTCGAACCGGATTATATCAAAGCAGCAGATTGAGGAAAAATACATTATCCTGGAATTGCAGGACAGAATGGCATTGACATATGATATGCGAAACAGGGATTTTTCAGGGTACAAAAATTATTACGGAAGATTGCTGGAACTTGTGAAGGACGGACATATATTCGAATCTATGATGCTCAACGGGTATATATTCAGTGATGGAACAGAAACCGGGATAGTCAAAAAGATGCTCGGCACAGGTGCCATATATGCAGGAAGGAGTGGAAAAGGGCCTGCCATATTCGGAATATACGAAACAGAAAGTTCCATGGAAAGCTCTTTTAAACAGCTTACATCAGAAGGATACAACGTGATAAGAAGCAGGTTTAATAATTATGGAATTAATATATATGAACAATGAACGTTAAAATAAAAAATGGAACTATTTCAGGTACAATTTACGCACCGTCTTCAAAAAGTTATACCCAGAGGTATGTGCTCTATTCAGCCTTTTCCAATAAGCCGGTAAAAATTAAAAATGTCTCATTTTCAGAGGATGAGATGGTATCGCTTAAAATTGCCGAAAGCTGCAATGCCACCATTAATTACAACAGAAAAGATATAGAAATAAAACCGGATTTTAAATGCCCGGATAGCATTTATGTTGGAGAATCCGGAACTTCTTACAGGCTCTCTATAGGATTACTGGCCGCAAGAAAATGCAAAACAACAATAAAAGGAGAACAGCAACTGGCAGGGCGGCCTGTTGAACCTTTAATAAAAGCCTTATCAGATGCAGGTACCAATTTCAAAAAACACAAAGATGGCTTTTATATGGTAGATGGTAGAAATTCTGCTTCTACAGGAGTATCTATTGATGGTGGAACAAGTTCACAGTTCGTAAGTGCTATGTTATATTATTATTCCATACTTGGAGAAGGAAACTTCACTGTCAGCAATATGGTTTCTGCGAATTATGTAAATATTACCATTAACTGCCTGAGGAATTTTGGTATCACGGTGCACAATAATGGAAATAATTATTCCATAGAAAATGGTGATTACGCTGTTAAAGAAATTGGCATTGAAGGTGATTACTCCTCTGCGTCTTATTTTATAGTACTGGGCATATTTACCGGGAACATAAAAATAAAAAACCTGGGTATTGATTCACTCCAGCCGGACAGGCAAATTATAGAATTGTTAAACAATGCAACAGAATGCATAAAAATTGGTGGCAATGAACTTACCATTGATAAGGCAAATTTTATAAAAGGAATTATTGTAGACGCTTCTGCGACCCCTGATATAGCTCCAGTAATATCGGTTATAGGGATATTTTCAACTGAAGGTGTAAAAATTTATAATTACCAGAGGTTAAAAACGAAGGAATCCGATAGATGGAAAGGAATAATTGAAATGTGCCGGGCATTTGGAGCGACCGTTTCAGTATGTGAAAACTTTATAGAAATTAAGAAGGGCATCCTTAAAGACCCGGAATCTATAAAATTCACAGACCATCGCATGATAATGAGTGCTATAATAGCTGGGATAATAGCAGGATCTCATACGGAATTTAAAAATGTGGAGAAAATTAATAAAAGTTATCCAGAATTTCTGGTTGACCTGAAAAGGCTCGGGCTGGAGATATATTCGGATTTAAATTTAAGTGGAGATACTGCAATTTGAACGAATTTATAAATATGTGAAATCTATATTATATTATTAATATATATTATGTCATTATTTTTATTGATTTTATATAAGTTTCTGAATTGAAAATGCTTAAATATTGCTTAGTTATTTAGAATAGTCAACAAAAGCCAATCTACAGCAAATAGATGGATATGCACACAGTGCGATTATGAAATCTATATTCCAGGATTGGGACAGATGAAGTTCTCATCATAAGATGGGTTCCGATATGTAAGGTAAGGCATCTAATTTCTTATT
>JAKBQO010000182.1 GCA_021835185.1 Thermoplasmata archaeon | reverse complement strand
ATCTATTACCATAGCACAGATAATTATACAAATATAAAGAATGCAATAGCATATAATAATTCCACACATACTGTCACCCTGAATTTTACAGCAAAACTTCAACCAGATACAGTATTCAGCATACTTTCTTCTCCAGGGACATTTATATCTTCATATTCTTATTTATTGCAGAACGGTGAAAATTTAACATTGTCGCCAGCAGGGGTTAGGGCGTTTGAGAACAGCAATAAAACATATGCAATGTCAGGTGCCATTTCAGATGGACCCTATATGATATTATCTTCAGTTCCTGGTGAATACATCACAATGGTAAGAAACCCGTTTTTCATTGGAAATGCCAATAACAGCGTTCCTACAATAAATTCAGTTACAATTGATTACATAAGCCAGTATTCATCTATTTATCAGG
Organism: Thermoplasmata archaeon; assembly: GCA_021835185.1. Next base: position 3,062 of record JAKBQO010000182.1, on the reverse strand, counting down.
ATTTAAGATTTAATACTTCCCAGCTGGCTATTTTCCCTGATACATATCCATATACTTCATATTTAACAACTGTTAAACCATATAATAATTCCTATAACGTTTCAACCATATACGACTTTAATGCCAATGTAAATAAAACTATTCTGGGAAAATATACAGACCAGGTAAATTTCCCCGCAAACTTATTTTCTAACATAACTGTCAGAGAGGCTTTCATGGAAGCCTATCCTGGAAATAATTTAACATCCGCGGAGGCTTTGTGGAAGTCATTTATTAGCAATACAACTACCCCGAGCAGGTTCCATATTGATCCCTCCGGGAAGTATAATAACAAACCGCTGGAGATCCCTATATTTGCCATGCCGCTGGTTTCCGGTCCAAATCTGTCCCAATTTGCTGCTAACCTTGAGAAAATGACAAATAATAGCTCCAGTTTTTCCATTGTTACAGAGCCAGTGTCGTTCTTCAATGAATACACATATTCAGGATTGAACCCTATGCCTATATATGAAACTATAACTGCAGAAAACATGAATTTATCCGCATATTATAGTTACCTGGGCAGCACTATGAACTATACCCACGCCTACAATAATGGATTCAGCAATTATTCATTTGCTGCAAGCCATATGAACCAGTCAATTATTATGAGCCAGTTAAATTCCAATATATCCAGCTTAGTTATGAATTATAACCAGACCAATCTCAATAAAACAAAATCACTTATGAACAGCCTTTATCTGTACATAAATACCTCCAGGAGCATAAATACGAAGCTTTACCTGCAAAATTATATAACTGCCGGGAACGGCACATTCGATAGCCAGGGAATTGTTATTTTCAACAGGCTTTCAATATAGCCCTATGCCCTTATAACCCTGTCAAATATTCTATTTTTGTTTTCAGCAACTTCATCATCTGTACAGATATACAGGCATGCCATATTCTGTATCGATTTAAGCCGTTTTATGAATTCAACAATTTCTGTTGCATGACCTGGATTAAGGGTAATATCGGCAATTATAACACTTTTTCCTGTTAGAAACGCAAGGCAGGTCAAAAGCTTGTAGAGGTCTGAAATATTTGCATCTGTGGGAAATATGTCATAGATGCCTTCTTCATATTGAATACCTGTAATGTTCATATAACTTTTAACCAGATTAATAATTTCAATTTTTAAAATATTTTCACTGTATGATTTTGCAACCTTAAAATTCATAAAATTGAAATCCTTCCTTCCCTTTTTCATAACGGACTTCCTCTTCTTATGGATTTTATGGCATGATTTTTTCCTTATGTTGCATTCACAAATTTCTCCATTAAGCCCGTCAAGAGTTAACCTGTATCTGTAATAATTCCTCAACATAACCATATCAGCCAGATTAACACCGGTTTTTTGGCCTATCATCAGAGCTGCTAGCAAATTTTCCCTATCTTTCGATTCTGATTTAAGGATATTATACATTTCTGTATACTTTGGGAGAACGCCAAAATCCTGTGATTTTATAATTGCATAGGTAAGCTTATCTTCTGCAGCATCAAAATTTTTTATAATTTCCCTTATTTCAACAAGCTTAATCATTTCCCTCCTTATTATGGCATTAAGTGCCTCAATCCTCGTCTGATATGGGACAAAATCAAGTATCTGGCTGGAAATCTTTATTCCGGGATCGAAAGCATCCAATGGATCAGGCGGTATGGGAAATATATCACCCAGTAAGCGCCCCAGGATCCCTATCCTGTTCCCGTTGACCCTGAACTTTTTTATTTTAGTTATAAGTTCAACCATGTCCCTTCCACCGTGCATCAATTTGCCACCCGGTTCCATATTGTTAAATATATCAAAAACAAAAAGCCCTGTTATTCTAGAAATATTCCTATTTCTGGAATATAAGAGCACATCGCAATCCCATCCCAGATCAATATTCAGGTTTTCTATCTCAGTGATTCCGTTTAATTTTATGCTAAATTCCCTGAAAGAAATAGAATTTTCATTTTCCTGATTATCATATTGTGGCATCGTCCGTACCCCCGTTCAGTTCATAGCTTAAAAGCGCAGCAAATCCAATAAACACTGTAATAAACGCAAGTGGAAAAATTATTACCCACCAGACACCGGATTGGATAAAAGTGCTTATGTTTCCATTGAGGTACATTATATTGCCTATATCCACTATGAAAGGATTATGAAAATAGAACCCGAAATAGGTAATTATTGTAACGACACCTGTAATGGCACCTAAATCAGTAATAAAATACGGCGCAAAGCCAGCCAGAATTTTTTTATAACTGTATTGTTGCCTGTTTCCAGTATTATCATCAAAAAATTTTATGGACCTTAAAATGTAGAATGGAGACCATCCGGTAGAAATTGCAATAATTATTCCGATCTCCATGGGCCTGGCGACATAGAGCACCAGAAGCATAACCAGTATATAGGGGGCACTGGAGAAAATCTTCGTTATATAAATTATGGCTTTTCTGTAACCCCTCCCAATTTTTGCTGCTGTAAAGCCAATTGCAATGCCTGCTACGGACGAAATCAATAATGATGTAAGCATCACCGTGAAATCAAATTTTAATGAACCAAGAAGGGCGGGCAATAGCATTATGCTGTCATATGTTGTTCCAAGGTATAATTCCCATCCAGAGGATAATGAAGGCGAGTGTGGTGCAATACCATTGCCGTATCTGAATGAAAGGAGTGTGCTGAGATTATGGACACCAAGATACTCTGGATATACAATATCCAGAACAAAGACCAGCAAATAAAGAAAGATCACCAGAGAACTTATAAATATCAAGGCCCGCCTTAAATTAATCCGCATGTTTGACCTCCCTGTTCAGCAAATCTATAATGGCATCAAATATAATTACTATTATAGCAAGCATAAATACACTGTATAGCCCCCCCATAAACCCGAAATTATAATTCATAAACGAATAAACTGCAAACTCCCCGAGGTTCATATATGAGAAAACGAAACTTATAAGAACCAGCCCGCCCATAAATATGAGGAATACCGGTTTTAATTCCTCAAGAAGCCTGGAACGAATGCCCC
>JAKBQO010000181.1 GCA_021835185.1 Thermoplasmata archaeon | reverse complement strand
GCTGCTCGAGAGCAATATCAAACGGATCTAAATTTTCCATATAAACACCAATTTGAAATCACTAAGGGGTAATTTAAGGTTTGCTTTAACACCAATATAGTGACCATTGATAACACGTATCCTGCAGTGACATCCTCCCCAAGCTAACGCATGGGGCTTCCCGCTTATATGTTAAATTAAATTTTTATATTTTAATAACATTGGAAATGATATATGGAATGTGAAGAAATAAAAAAAATGCTGGCAATGAACCATGAAATGCTTATGGTTCTAGAACATTTTCAACTGGCAAAACTTGATTACGCAAAAAATATAAAAATTTATACCAGCATACCTCAGGCAAATGTCCAAATATATATAGAAAGGCTTTATTCCGTGGGATTAATAGAAAAATATAGCGGTTCCTCAGTTAAAAGAACACAGGCAAAGCTGAAGAAGACTAATGAAGTCCATAAGCACCACACATATTATGAAATAACAAATAAAGGCCATTACATACTCAAGGATATGACAGAAAGAGAATACATAAAATACATTGAAATAGATTGCCTAAAATTGCTTTCATTGAAACGGATAAGGAAAGATTGCCCGGATAGATGCAAAAAGCTATATGAGATGGGACTTATGGACAAGAATTATGAACCAACTGACATGGGTTTTGCTGTCCTTGATCTGGCCAGGAGAAGACAAATAAGAATATTATAAATTTATATATTGTAAAATAATACCCAAAGAAGCGATTGTGGTGTAGCCTGGTATCACAGTGGCTTCCCAAGCCACTAACCCGGGTCCAAATCCCGGCAATCGCATTGTAATAAAGGTTTAATGCTGGTAAATATTATAGAAAATCCAGTGAAAGTTTTTTGCCGGAATTCATAATATCCAGAAAAATTGTTTTATATGGACAGGGGCATGAGCTACAATTGATTTTCATCTACTTTCTCTATGTGTGTCCAGCAAATGTCAGGGAATTTATAAGTGGTGCTTCTGCAGCAGTAGGGAAGAGTTTTTAGGAACTTCCTTCCCCTTGCAATTGTCGGAGTTGTTTCAGAATTCATGATTTTTTCCAGTCTTATCTGAACCGTCTGCTGTTGGGTAACTCTTAACAATAACTCTGTTGTCTGAGTCAAAGATAAAGGATCTGGAATATAGTTCTGGCGAAAATACATTGCTTAACTTACCCAGTTCATAAAAATTTTTTAAAACAATGCCATTTTTTCCCATGTTCATTTCTCAACAAATATTTTTATTGATGTTATAATGTTGTTATATGGAAAAGGGAAACCCGGCCGGGAGGAGAGGACGTGTAGCTATTGCAAATGCCCTTTACTGGATCCTCTTTCTTGCATTCCTTCTAAGTTTCATTTCCAGCAGGAATGCCTTATCAATGGCTCTCGTCTCCGATCGAATAGTGGATGCTGCGGGGATGACAATTGCACTGGCCTCATACAGCATTGTCCAGCTACCGCCCACTGGGAAGTTTACTTATGGTTTTCACAGGCTCGAGAGCATTTTCAGTGTGCTACTTATTATGACATTTATTTTACTGCTGCTTTATACAGCAATCATCTCCATACCTGAGATTTACAGTTCAAGGATACATTCGCCCCTGTACACCGTCTATAGCTCCGCACTGTCGCTTCTTCTTCTGCCAATAATTGCCCTGCTCCTCCACGGTGATGAAAATCTCACAACAAAGACCATGGGCATCCACACTCTTCAGGATATATTTACCACTGCCCTTGCACTTGTCGGCTCTCTGATCCTTATATTATATCCCTCTGGATTTGTTCTTTTCATGTTCGTCATTGTGATAATTGTAGTATCCATTATCATGAACTGGGGATTGATCACGGGAAATATTCGCCTACTCATGGAAGGCACAGACATAAACACTGTTGAGATTGAGTCTTCTCTTAAACAAAGGTTTCCAATGGTTCACCACCTCCATATCTGGGATGTCTGCAGGCATTACAGGATGGCTACCGTCCATGTCTATGCAGCCAATAACAGCAGTTTACTGGAGCTGGAACCTGTGAGGAGGGAAATTGATGATTACCTGAAAGAATATGGAGTCAATCACCTCACGCTGCAGTTTGAACCTTCTCCAGAATTGAAACATTAGAGTTTTATAAGGTCGAAAAGTGGCATGATGGGGGTTTCTTCAATAAATTTTCTGTAAAAGATTGGAACGCCTCTGTGTTCCGGTTAGACAATAATAGAGATGATGGCATATTCTAATTGTATGTCGACAGCGATACAGGGAACTGGAGCTCTGTAACCGGCATTAGGACTTGGTAATGGATTCTTGCGAACCATCCAGGCCGTGAGGAATGAAACAAAAGCAAAGGTGATAACCTTCAATGCTTTAGATGAGAAGGGAATGTCAGAAGGTTAAATAAGCTGTTGTAATATTAAATAATATGAAATGTATTCTATGTGGGAAAAATGAGGCGTTTAAGTTTGGCCTCTGTGAAAGTTGCCTATCAGACAAAATTCACCTTAAATCAGAGAACATGGATTTTACCATATGCCCCAAATGCGGTGCAGTGAGACTCAACAAGAAATGGCATTATGATGACACTGAAAAATTTATAGTCAAAAATGCTGTTTCTCACATAATTCTGGATAAATCCGACAAAATTTCCAGTGTAAGATCTTATAAAATAGATGAAAACCAGATATTTATGGAGGTTGCGGTAGATGACAGAAATCTCGGCGAAGTGAATAAAGAAATAGCAATTAATCTTAAGATAAACAAAGAAAGTTGCCCTGTTTGCAACAAAGTTACGGGTTCCTATTATGAAGCCGTTATACAGCTAAGGACACTCACTACCGAATACGGAAAAATTCTCGAAGATGCAAAGGAAACAATAGTAAAATTTATGAAAAACCTGAATAAGAACGACCCTAACTCCTTCATCTCCAGAATTGATACACTAAAAGAGGGGCTCGATATATACCTTGGCAAGAAAGAGGATGCAGTCAAGATCGACAAACTTATGGAACTGGACTATTTTTGCAATATGAAAATTACAAAATCACTTGCGGGGAGAAAGGATAGCAAGGATCTTTTTAGATACACGCATCTCATCAGAATTCTTGATCTCGTGAAAGGGTCAGTAATCTATTACAGGAGATATTATATGATCAAAAATATCAGGCCGAATACTATGGAGCTTCTGGATATTCTGAAAGGCAGTACTATTACCATAAGCTCTAAGGAATTTTTCCGTGGCACTTTCAGGATAGTGATAAAAGAACCGGAGGTTACAAAGTTTATCGTTTTATCAAGTACAGACGAAGAAACACAGCTTATGAATTCTAAAACCTTTGACATTATAACATACCGAAAACCATTTCATGAAAAGGAGATAAATCTATACAGGTATGATGGGGTTTTCTATCCACTGTGAAAAACATTTTAAAGCTTTTGCAATATGCTCATATGAAAATAAAATCAGAATGGGGGAGGTTAAGCAAAGTTATAATGCATAGACCGGGCACGGAAATAACTTA
>JAKBQO010000013.1 GCA_021835185.1 Thermoplasmata archaeon | reverse complement strand
GATCTTGGATAAAGTATTATTATTATATTCAGGCGGCCTTGACACATCTGTTATGGCAAAGTGGATTCAGAAGGAAATGAAGAAAGAGGTTGTTACACTCACATTGAACATAGGCAACAGCAATCTTCAAAAAATAAAGGAGAAGGCTCTCGGGCTGGGAGTTTCTGATGCAATAGTACTGGATGTAAAGAACGAGTTTTCAGAAAAATATATTGCAAAAGAGATTTATGCAGACGGCATGTATGAGGGTTACCCCCTATCTACTGCTATTGCGAGGCCGCTGATGGCAGAAAAAGCGGTACTGTATGCTGAAGAATATGGCTGCAACACAATTGCACATGGTTCAACAGGCAAGGGCAATGATCAGGTAAGATTTGAGGTTACAATGAAAGCCCTCAATGAAGATATAAATGTAATCGCACCCGTAAGGGATTGGAATATGAACAGGCCGGATGAGATTAAATATGCAAAGGCAAACGGCATAGATATCCCCATGGGTGGAAAATATTCCGTTGATGAAAACATATGGGGGAGGTCAGTTGAAGGCTCTAGCATAGAAACTGTATCAAATCCGCTTGAATACGATGTTTATGAATGGGTTAAGCCACTTGAGGAAACAGGAAATGGCGATATAATAGATATTGAATTTAAAAATGGGGTTCCCGTTTCACTGAATGGAAAACAGTACGCCCTTAAAGAACTTGTGGAGAAACTGAACGTTATAGCAGGGAACAATGGAATAGGGCTTATAAATCACATGGAAGACAGGGTAACCGGAATTAAAAGCCATGAAGTCTATGAGGTCCCGGGAGCTATGGCTATCATACAGGCACATAAAATGATGGAATCACTTACCCTGAATAAATCTGAACTGGATATTAAAAATTATATGGATAATCAATGGTCAAATTTTGTTTACAATGGATTATGGTATGACCCGGTGATGGAACACATAAACCAGTTTGAATCCAGCATAAATAAATACGTCAATGGAAATATAAAATTGAAGCTTTACAAGGGGAATATAGTAATGCAATCTATAGAAAGTGAAAATTCAATATACAACTATGATAAGATAAGCTATGACAACAGCAATTTCAATCAGGACTCAGCTAAAGGATTCATAGATATTTACAAAAACAATACAGTATATGCTAGCAATGCCAGGAAAGAGAAAATAAAATTAATCCAGTAAAATTTATTTATTCTATATTGGGATTGACAATTATGAAAATATGGTCTGGCAGTGCAGCGCCTGAATCGGGCAACGAAGCGTACAGAATTATGCTTGAGAAAGATATTGATGTTGATAAGTACCTTATACCCTATGAAATTTTATCATTAATGGCATATAACCTCAACATATATGAGAGAAATATATCTGATAGAAATAACTCAAAAGCAACTCTAAAGGAGCTTTTATCCCTGTATAATAGAAAAATTTCACTTGATCCAGATCTTGAAGATGTGCATGGGAATATAGAAAACATAGCTATAAGGGAAACAAATGGGGCTGCGAATAATATGAGGATGTTCATGTCAAGGAATGAACAGGTACATACCGATGTGAATTTTTTCCTTATTGATATCCTTCTGGAATACGAGAAAATCATATACAACACAATTACAGGGTTAGAGAAGTTAACACAGAATGGAATTATGCCGGGATATACACATTACAGGCAGGGCATGCCAGTTACATTCCAGACCTATGTTGATTTCATTAAAAATATAATGGTATATAACTTCAATAATATTGATTCAATATTAAATGAATTGAAAGAGCTCCCATTAGGCTATGGTTCCGGTTTCGGTTCAATGTCCGATGCAAATTTCAAAGAAGTTGCAGAATATATGGGGATGAAAAAGCAGATAAAGAATCCATTATTCTCTTTCATGCTTTATTCAGACAATTATATCAAAGTTTTATCCGCAATAAATTCATTTTTAATAGATATATCAAGAATATTCCAGGACATGATAATTTTCAGCGGAGATGAAATGAAGATTATTGAATTGCCAGCAGGATATGTTACTGGAAGCTCATTGATGCCAAATAAAGTTAATCCTGATTTTCTTGAAATATTCCAGGGATATGCGGCAAAATCCATTTCACTGATGAATTTGCTATATTCCGGGACGATAAATAAGACAACCGGGTATCATAGAGATTTCCAGATATTAAAGGATGAAGTAATACCGTTTATGGTTGAATTAAAGGGTGTGTTAAATGGGTTTCCAGAATTATTCTCCGGAATTAAGTTCAATAAAGAGGCCAGTGAAAGAATAATAGGCAATTCCATTTATGCAACATACAATTCAAAGTTAAATTTTAAAAATAATGGGAACTGGAAGGAATCCTATAAAATGACTGGGGACATGATTAGGTCAGGAAAAGCGTTGAAGCCATATATGCCAGAGGATGTAGTATCATACAGGAATTTTGATTTTATCAGGGATAAAATAGAAAATAATATTTCTTCTATGGATAATAGCAAAAACAGGTTATTGAAAATGGTAAATGATATAATATCTAATTTATAAAGTGGATAACTTACCAATTGTCCCCATAATTTTGTGTGTTTATGCAGGGCACATCTTTTTGGGCATGGGAGACATATTTGATCACCTTATTAAGCTACACCCTCCAAAGTACTTCTTAAGTTCTTTTTACCGAAATGCAGGAAATACCCCCTACAATCCATTATAAATATCCACATAGAACTACCAATAAGCTCCCAGGCATATGATAAAGGATCAGAAAGATTTAATTTTTGTGGGTTAAAAAGGAAGAATAGTGTTATGACTATTACAATCGATATCAAAGCTGTGGGCAATGTCCTTAGGAACTGCTTTTTTGTTATTCTCATTGACAAATACAGCCCGGGCAAATAGACATACGCAATGACGGACATAACCACTGCAATAGCAACAGTTAATACAGTTTCAAAAAATGGAAATCTCATTCTTTTTTCACCCTCACATATACAGTTGTTTTGATATTAGTTCGGGGAGCTTGTGCCCTTTTTATAGCTATTGCCTTTGATAGATAAAATAGTGCTATACCCATTATGATGAAATTAAGATGGCTATAAACAAAATAATGAAAAGTGCCCATTTGGAGGTGTACACTTTTTGCGTAATAGAAAAAGATGACAGCGTATAACATATATGCTGTATATCCTAATATTGCGTATATTAAATATTTTTTCCAATAGTGTATCATATGTGGACTCCTCTGTAATATATAGCTACCATCAATATGCCTGTCATAACCTTTTGTTGCTCATAATGATATTAACACGTAAATATATAAATATTGGTAAAATTATTAGAAAATAATTTATTGTTTATTAATTTGTCAATTAATTTTTATATTTATGACTTACCAGTTCCTTCATCAATAATTTTCTTATACAGATAAAAAAATATATAATTATATGAAACATTAAGAGAATATATGATAGACACTGTGGCAATTGAGAAAAAATGGAAAGACTACTGGTTTAACAATAATATCTTCGCATTCAAGAAGGGTGATAAGAATTATACTATAGATACGCCACCACCTACAGTTTCTGGAAAAATGCATGTAGGACACGCATTCTCATACCCGCAGCAGGATTTTATTGCAAGATATAAAAGGATGAAGGGCTATAATGTATTCTATCCATGGGGATTTGATGATAACGGGCTACCAACAGAAAAATTTGTTGAGAAGGAAAGAAAGGTAACCATAGATAATACGCCATTAAAGGATTATATAGAAATATGCAGGGAAGTGAGCAGGGAGTCAGAAAAAGGCCTGTATCAAGCATGGTATGATACGGGCATAAGTGCTGACTTTAAGAACTATATCGACACATCATCCGATTTTTCAATTAAAATATCACAGGAAATGTTTCTTGACCTTGTTGCAAAAAAAAGGGCATACAGGGATGAAGCACCGTATATAACATGCCCAACATGCCGTACAGCAATATCACAGATAGAGATGAAGGATGCCATTATCAGCACAGAACTTGTATATATTAATTTCAACGGCATTGAAATAGCCACAACAAGACCAGAAATGCTGGGTGCATGTGTAGCTATTTTTGTAAATCCAGATGATGAAAGGTTTAAAAAATTTGTAGGAACCACTGTAAATGTTCCGGTGTATGGATATCCTGTAAAGGTTATGTCTGACCCGTCTATTGATATGGAATTCGGAACTGGAGCTGAAATGCTATGCACCTTTGGAGACCAGCATGACCTTGAACTGTGGAAAAAATATGGCATCAAAGCTAGGATAATTCTCAAAAATAACAGGATAAATGACGGGAGCGTTATTATTAACATGCCAATAAAGGATGCAAGAAAGAAAATTATTGACGAGCTTCAGAGTAAAAATTATATAATAAAAATTGAAAAAATAAAACATTCCGTAAATACCCATGAAAGGTGTGGAACTCCTATTGAAATAGGAATAAGCAAGCAGTGGTATATAAAAGATCTTGATATTAAAAATGAACTAATAGAATTCGGGAATAAAATAGAATGGGTACCAGGGCACATGAAAACAAGGTATGATAACTGGGTAACAGGGCTGAAATGGGACTGGTGCATATCCAGGCAGAGATACTTTGGTGTTCCTTTCCCTGTATGGTATTGTGACAATTGCGGTGAGATTATTCTTGCTGGAAATGAAGAACTTCCGGTAGACCCGAGGCTGGATAATAAAAAAAGAAAATGTGAAAAATGCGGGTCTGATAATATAGTTCCGGAAACCGATGTTATGGATACATGGGCAACTTCATCATTAAGCCCAACATTATATCTTAAACACATAAACCAGATGGATTTATACCCGATGGACTCCAGGTTCCAGGGGCACGACATAATTACATCATGGGCTTTTACCACAATACTGAGGTCGTATTTACATTACGGCGAAATACCATGGCGCAAAATAGTCATCAGTGGGAATGTTTATGATCCCTTTGGCCAGAAAATGAGCAAAAGCAAGGGAAATATAGTTGAACCGCGGGCAATTATAGAGAATTATGGCGCAGATGCACTGAGATACTGGGCATCAACAACCATGCAGGGGGAGAACATAAAACTAAGGGAACAGGACCTGATGAGGGGGCGCAAAACAGTAATAAAACTGGAAAATTCATTGAAACTTATTATGATGCTTGCAAATAATAAAAAACCCGGGAACACAATACCGGAGTTTCCTGTAAATAGATGGATAACTACAAAGATGGAACGCACCATAAAAGAGGTAACAGAGTATATGGAAAATAATGAAATCATGAAAGCCAGAATAAGCCTTGATAAATTTTTCTGGAATGAATACTGTGACAATTATCTTGAAATGATAAAAAACGAATCATCCAAAGATGACAGGAGAGATGAAACACTTTCGACTGCATTTTCTGTATTTGAAAATATACTTAAGATGTACTCACCCATAATGCCATTTATAACTGAAGAGCTTTTCCACCAGGCTAATCCATCTTTTTCAGGCAGCATAGGCCTTGAGCCGTATCCTGAATTTGATGGGCAGATGATTTATAATGAAGAAAATGAAGTTGATTATATAATAGGCGTAATAGACAAAATACGGAATCTGAAAAGCCAGATGAAACTGTCAATGGCAGCACCACTGGACATTTTAAAATTGCACGGAGATGCTAAAATTATACAAAAATATGATTATATACTGGAAGGAATGATGCACATAAATAGTATGGAAATAATAAATTCAGAGGATACTTACATTGAAAATTAATAGATATCCAGGTACTTATTAATCTCCCAGTCCGTGACCTCTGACCTGAACTCATTCCATTCATTTTCTTTTATGCGCAGCAGATTATTGAATACAGATTCACCGAATATTTTCTTCATCAATTCACTGTTACGGAATGATTCTATAGCCTGTCCAAGTGAACCTGGCATGGACTTTATCCCATTCTTCTGCCTTTCTGCTAAATCCATTTCAAATATGTTCTTCTCAATTGCTTCCGGAGGATTTATTTTATTTTCTATGCCATCAAGGCCCATGCCAAGTATTGCAGCAAATTGAAGATACTGGTTTCCAGCAGCATCAGGGAACCTTAACTCCATTCTCTTTCCCTTAGGCGGTGCAGCAGGTATTCTAACAAGAGCACTCCTGTTCCTGTTTGCCCATGCAATGTATACAGGTGCTTCATAGCCTGGAACCAATCTTTTATAGGAATTTACAGTTGATGCAAGAACAAGTGATGCATCTGCTACATTATGCAATATGCCACCAAGGTAATGCATTGCATAGTCGCTCAATCCATACTTACTGGACTCGTTATAGAAGAGGTTTTCATCGCCTGAGAATATGCTCTGGTGCACATGCATTCCATTGCCATTTACACCCTTTACCGGCTTTGGCATAAATGTAGCATAATATCCATATTCATTGGCAGTTTCCTTTACAACGCTTTTTATCATAATTATTCTATCAGCCATTGTAACAGCATCTGAATATTTTACATCTATCTCATGCTGGCTGTATGCTACCTCATGGTGTGATGCCTCAGGGTAATAGTGCAACCCTTCAAGCTTCCTTATTATCTCCTGCTTTACCGTGAATGCCCTATCCAGTGGCTCCTTGTCAAAGTAACCGCCATAATCGCTTGGCTCTATTGTTGGCTCACCATTTTCATCCTGCTTGAAAAGGAAATATTCAAGTTCAGGGCCCAGATAATAGGTTTTATTTTCCTTTGTTAGCTTCTCAACCTGCTTTTCCAGTATATACCTTGGGTCTCCCTCAAACCTTGTGCCATCTGAATTGAATATCTTGCATACAAACCTTACAGTTTTCCCTGCATAGTTCTCATTGGTTAGAATGGTATAGGATGATAATTCAGGTACTGCCTTCATATCGGAATCCTCTATCTGTTTGTATCCAACAATGGAACTCCCATCAAACATAACACCGTTGTAAATAACATCCTCAAACCTGTTATGTGGTATGGTCAATGATTTAACTGAGCCAGAAATATCTGTAAATTGCAGTTGCAAAAATTCAACTTCATCTTTCTTTAACTTTTCAATAAAGGACTCTTCATCCTGCATATAGCATAATGCAAATGGATAATAAATACTTTTACGGGAATAATCCGGATAAATGATTTTGCTTAAAATTGGTATGTTCTATGTTAATATAGGTGGGTATCGGAAAACATTTAATATCCTTTTATAATAATCAAAAAGTGAATATTTTAAATAAAAATAGTGTAATTGATCTAATTTATTCAATAAAAAATGCGTCTCTATTATTCTTGTTTATTTTATTTCCATATCACTTATATAATAATTCCATGAAACTTTATATATTTCCCGCTATCATTATTTCTTTTGAAATAATTTATTACTTATCATATATTATGTCCAGAAATATTATAGAACTTGTGAAAAAATATTCAGTGTTTTTAGGAGGGGCTATTTTTGCTATTATTATGCCTTTTATCCTGTATATCAGGAGTTATTTGATTCTGGTTGTAATGATTGCCATTCTTGCCTTTGGCGGATCGATTATAGACAACTGGAACAATACATACAGGCGTGGGAACAATATTACTAATGTCTATACAGGAATTGCACTGGCAGGTATTTTTGCAACCATATATTTTATACATTTAAATTCAATCTATATTATTTTTATATTATCTGTATTGCTGGGAATTTTTTCAATAATTTATATATTATTCACTCACCAGAACATAAATTATAAGAAAACAGTGCTGACAAAAAAATTAAAACGGTATATAGTATCAATAGGTGATATAAAGAGGGTAAGAAATGGGTTAGAGCTGCTTTATACAATTTTTATTAATTCACTTTTATATATGGCTATTGCGCTTATATTAATCACCATTCCATTGCTGGCTGTAAAAGCAGGCGATATTAATTTAATTTACAGGTTTGTAGTAATTTCAGCAGCATCATTTTTTACTGTGTTTCTGGGTAGTATGGTAAAATCAAAAACCTTTCAGGGAATTTCTTTTGTATCCATATTTCCACTGCTCATTGTAATAGGATTCCTGATATCCATAAAAAATACGCCTCTGGATCTGAATATTAGCATTCTTTTTATCCCGGCCGTTGCGTTTCTGGTACCAGGATATAGAACGTATATCACAAGAAAGTTCCCTGGAAGTGAAAAGTATTATGTAAATAAATTTACAAATTTTTTTAGCGGGATTTTTTTAATCACCGTACCTTTTATAATTCTGACTTTTATTGGTTTTCCTATGTATGCAATTATAGTTGAACTTCTAGCTTCTTTAATTGCACTGATTATGTGCCTGAAATTTATCAATTATCCGGAGATAATACCACCGGCAAAATATAAAAATTAATAAAAGAAGTTATAATTAATCTACATGAATCCAAGGGACGTAAGAAGGATGATGAACCAGATGGGAATTAAATCCACCGAAATGCCGGACGTTAAGGAAGTTATACTGAAAGGTAAGGATAAAGATTACATAATAGAAAACGCCTCTGTCACCATGATAGAGGCACAGGGGCAGAAAACATTCCAGGTTCTGGGCACCATGAAGGAAAAACCCAAATCGGCATCTGTTGAAGAATTTGATGATGAAGATATAAAACTGGTTATGTCCCAGTGCAATGTTTCAAGGGAGAAAGCAATAGAGGCACTCAGGAAAGCTGATGGGGAACCTGCACAGGCAATTATAGACCTTGGAAATTAAATGAATTATTTAGAAAATAAGTTACAGGAACAGACTCCCACATTGCAGGAACAGGAGAAATTAAAAAACATAGTATCTGCTATTGCCAGTGATATCGATGCTATATGCAAAACAGAAGGGATAGACGCAACTCCTTTAGAAGTCGGATCAGTTTCAAAGGGTACAAATCTGAAATCGAGTGATATTGACTTATTTATTACTTTTTCCAGGTCATACCCTGTTGAATATATAGAAAAGAAGGGGCTTGAAATTGGACATGCTGTACTGGAAAATGCCATAGAGAAATATGCAGAACATCCATACGTTTCCGGGTCTGTATCCGGCATTAAGATCGATATAGTCCCCGCTTTCAGGATAAATGAAGGTGAAAGAATAGTATCCAGTGTTGACAGGACGCCACTACATACAATCTATGTTAAAAGCAGGACAGATAGTAAAATGGTGCATGATATAAGGCTGCTAAAGGTGTTTCTGAAGGAAATTAACGTTTATGGTTCGGAAGTAGCAAAATCAGGATTTTCAGGATATATCTGTGAAATTGCAATAATTGCATTTGGCACATTCGAAAAGTTTATTCAATACATGGCAAATTTAAAAGGAAAGTTGATAGTGCCGGAAAACTGTGATAAAGAATTCAACGAGCCGGTAATAATAATTGATCCGGTAGACCCCACAAGAAATGCAGGGGCAGCTGTAAGTGTAGAAAACCTTTCAAAACTGAAACTCGCAGCAAAATTATATGTAACACGCCGTGAAGATATACTTTTCAATCCAGAACCTGTAATAAAATACGATAGAAAAACTATAATGAAAGCATTTGTATTAAAAAAACCGGACATAATAGATGATATAATATACCCCCAGGCCGTACGCCTTAAAAACCGGATATGGGATATATTCCAGAAGTCAGGGTTCATGCCATTCTCATCCGAATTGTATATGGGGGAAAATATAGAAATTCTGATTGAATATATGAGAAATAAATTGCCAGATGCACAGAAACATATGGGCCCGCCAGCCGAATCAAACGAGTCTATAAAATTCATAGATGCATGGAAAGGAAATAGCCGGTTAATGCGTGGGCCTTATATTATGGGAGACAGAATATATGTAGATACAAAGCCAAGATATACCGAATTAGAAGAAATAATTAAAATTGAACTGGAAAAATCAGATATAGGCAAAAACCTGAATCAGTATAAAGGCGAAATAAAAGTAGTATCCGGAAAAGATGTCAATAAGTTAAATGTGGCTAAAAAATTCTATTCAAAGTCTTTATTTTAAATATTATCCACCGGAAAAAATTTCAAGGAATACCAGATTGTCTTCAGGATTTACAATAGCATCGGAAGTTGCGGGGTTACCGTTAAGTATAGCCACAAATCCATCCTCATCTATATTAAAAGCACTATAGATATCGCTAAGTTTTTTAGATTCTTCAATGTGAATTTTTCTTTTTTCTTTTCCTATTATTTCTATCATAACAGCTCCGGGCAGATTCGAACTGCCGTCATCGGATCCAAAGTCCGGAATGCTTGTCCACTACACCACGGAGCTATAATTACCATAATCGTAAATAAATATTAAAATCTGTTGAGAAAATTGCTTATAAAAAAAATATTTTATTTTTTGGCAGAGCAGTTAAATTCATCACTGCATGTTTTTCCAAGGCTTCTCAGTATAGAAAATACTATTCCAAGGCCTTTCTGGGCATCTTCATCTTTCATTGCGCGAAGAGTTCCCATCATACCCCCAACAGGCGTTACCGTATCAGTTTTTATCGCGTTTTCTACTGCTTTAATCATATTTACGTAATGCGGTGCAACGCTAAGGTCCAGTGTTCCAAGGGAAGCAAGAATTGGTTTCTCATTCATGAGAAGATTCATGGTAAAATCATTGGACAGCAGTCCCATAATAGCTCCCATTGCAGCATCATCTTTCAGAATCCCCATAACTGGATCAATCAGGCCCTTGTTCTGTATTACTGTTACTATTTCAAGCAGATTGCTGAGCGCCTTTACATTCTTCTCCTCTGACATTATTTTTAGCAATACCATTACTGAATCTGTTTTGGTAGTAAGTGATAGTACATCATCGCTTGTCAGTAGACTGAAGACTGTCTTTAAAGTTTCATCGTCACTCAATATTCCGGATATTACATCGAGAAAGCCAAGGTTATCAAGCTTTCTTATAAGCTCAATTGCCCTGGTCAAACTGGAAATATATTCCGGTTTCATCAATTTTTCTAACTGTTCATCTTCAGACATCATATTAAATCACCAGCTCGCAAGATATTTGTCAAGTGCCATATCGCCATTAGTCCACATAAAGTATTTGGTAAATAACTCCTTCTTTATATGGTTTGTGGCTGAGGGCTGTGCGATTTTTTCATCTCCACCATAAAATGTTGTATCATTCACGGCAATTGCAAATCCTTCCAGAGGATTATCTGCTATGCATACAACTTCAGGTGTGTATGTATCAACTTTTGTTGGGACTCCAAGCCTGTTAGCCAGATCCTGCATTGCAATCCTGGATGTCATCACCGCGAGGAAGCCAAGCTTTGGAACTGTTATCTGGTTTGAGTCTCCACATGAGTATACATTTGGATATTTAACAGATCTCATATGCTCATCTGTAACAACAAATCCACCATCGTCGAACAGGTCAGGTGTGGAATTCTTCACTGCGTCGTTAGCTTCATATGGAGGCAATACTATAGCTATATCTGCCTTTATGGTCTTTCCATCCTCAGAAACTATTTCGCCTTTCTTTAATTCCTTTAATTTGAAATTCCATACTGTATCAAATCCGGCCTGGGCAAATAAGGACTTTACAACGCCCCTTGATTCCTTTGCAATATCCGTAAGAATTTCCTCTCCAGGAGAGAATATTGTTATGTGTGTTTTATCCATAATTCCTCTCTTTTTAAGGTATGCCGGTATCATCAATGACATTTCAAAAATTGGCCCTTCACATGCTGAATCAGCAACTGATGCCCAGTTTTCAGGGTATTTCCCTCTTGGCTTAAGTGTGCCCTGATAAAATACTCCGGAGCCTATTGCTATATTTCCTCCCTCGAATTTCTCCAGCTTCTCATGAAGTGCAGTTGCAAAATCAGGTTCGCACACACTGGATCCATAGTCATCCCAACCATTCAGATGCTCAACACCAAGTTTTGCTCCGAATGCAACGACAAGATAATCGTAAGTAATATTCTCCTTTTTGCCATCAGGTGCCGAATATTCAACCTTATTCTTTTTGGCATCTATGGCGTTAACAGTACCTAATACAAATTTAATTCCCTTTGCTGGTAAAGCTGTTGCAAGGTCTACCTCAAGGTCTTCTGCTTTGAAAACTCCGATACTGACATGGGGCATTCCTGGCCTGAAAGCCGCATACGGAGTATTATTTATGAGTGTTACATCCACTTTATCCCCAAGCAATCTTTTTGCTGTATAAGCTGCCGTCAATCCGGCAAATCTTCCACCTAAAACAAGTAATTTAGTCATATTTCACCACTTAGATTATAATATTATAGTTATATATTAAGTTTTTTATCACATTTGTGAAGAAAAATACCTTTTTAGTATAATTTTTTGTAGTTATTTTATATATAGCACAGTATAGTTTTATATATGCATTGTAAAAAAATAAATAATATGATGTAAATTGATAATTAATAACATAATAAGGCATTAAATATTATTTTTCGTCATTGTGCAATAATTTTTAACCTTATTTATAAATTCATGTGTCCCGGCATTGCCTCCAGATTCTATTGGAATTGTACCATTTCTTATTACATTTTCTACTGATTTCTCCATGATGCCTGCAGTTTCTGTCTGGTTCAAATGCTTTAACATCATTATGCATGAAAGTATTGATGCTACAGGATTTGCTATATTCTTCCCTGCTATGTCAGGCGCACTGCCATGTACCGGTTCGAACATAGACGAATAGTCGCCTATATTGCCACTTGGTGCATACCCGAGGCCCCCTACCATAGCACTGGACATATCTGAAAGTATATCCCCATATAGGTTTGGAGCAATTATATACCTGTATTTCAACGGGTTATTTATCATATTGTAAGCAAGTGAATCCGCATATTCAAAGTTTATTTTTTTACCGGCAGGTTCTGATTCCTCTATAGCTATTTCACGCCATAATGAATACATGTCTACAGCATTGGCCTTATCTGTAATTGTCACAGTTTCAGTGTCAGCAATTTTGTATGCCATATTAAAAAAGCGTTTTAAATTTTTTCTTGAAAGGAAGCCCATTGTATAATAAATAGTATCGTCTGATTCAGAATTTATATCAATATTATAATTGTAAAAGTTTCCTTTTTGCCTGAACAGTTTATGTTCATTTAATGATCCTGAAATATCAGAATAAAAATCCTCCTTATTCTCCCTTAAAATTGTCATATGTATATTATTCCCTGTTATCCTGCTAAATGAGATGGCAGGGCGGATATTCATATAAAGATCCAGTTCCTTTCTGAGCCTGAGTATGACACCCTGTTCCATGATTCCTGGCTTTACCCTGAAATCACCTATGGCACCGAAAAAAATTGAATTGTAGCTTTTTAATTCATCTATTTCGCTATCTTTTATTGTTATGCCTTTATTAATATATCTTTCAGACGATATATTATAAAACGTAAAATTAACTGATGGGTCTATAGAGGTTACCAGATCACAGACCTGGGGTATTATTTCCTTTCCAATGCCATCACCTGGTATGACAGCTATATCTACCATTTCCCGGACCTCACATAATTGACAAGCCCCTTGCTATCTATAATGTTCCTGAGAAATTCAGGGTATTTTTTAAACTGTGTTGTAATGCCATTGTGCATTATAATGCTTTTATCAAAATCTATTGATATTTCACCATATTCTGTAGCTTCTATCTTTGCTTCTATTACCGGTATCCCTGTATTTATTGCATTTCTAAAGAATATCCTTGCAAAGCTTTCAGCAATAATACATGATATGCCAAGGCCTTTAATTGTTATTACTGCATGCTCCCTGCTTGAACCGGACCCGAAATTTTTCCCTGCAACTATAATATCGCCCTTCATAATATTTGCCGCAAGGTCAGGGTATTCATTTTCCATGAAATGTGGTGCCAGTTTATCCGGTTCAGATGTGTTAAGGTATTTTGCCGGTATTATCTGATCTGTATCAACATTGTCTCCTAATACAATTGCCCTTCCTTTTATATTATTTACCATTTTATATCTCCTCCGGTGTTCCAATTCTTCCAAGTATGGCTGATGATGCAACTATTGATGGATTTGCCAGGTATACTTTAGAAGTTTTATCTCCCATCCGCCCTATAAAATTCCTGTTTGTTGAAGAAATACATACTTCATCAGGGCCCAGTACGCCCATATATCCACCGAGGCAGGCACCACATGTCGTGCCTGAAAAATAGCCACCGGCTTCCACTATAGTATTTATGAGTCCTTCCCTCAGTGCCTGGTTATATACTTCCTGGCTTGCAGGAACTACCATAAGCCTGACATTTCTGTTAACTTTCCTGCCCTTCAGTATTGCAGCTGCTTTTCTTATATCTTCTATTCTCCCATTCGTGCATGACCCTATGTATGCCTGGTCTATTTTCTCATGTATTGCAGAAGCAATTCTAACATTGTCAGGCGAATTGGGAATTGCAATAGAGGGTTCTATATTATTCATATCAATATTGAATGTTTGAGAGAAATCAGCATTTTCATCTGATTTTACTATTTTATAGCTGCCTGTATTTCTCCGGTTCAGATATTCTATTGTTTTTTCATCTGTATCAAAAAATGAACATTTAGCTCCTGCTTCTGTTGTCATATTGGCCATTGTCATTCTTTCGTTGATATCAATATACTTTATATTTCCGGAAAATTCCATGCATTTATATGCTGCACCACCGTTTTTGATTTTTGATAATACATGCAGTATAATATCCTTCCCTTCTACGCCTTTTCCAGGTTTTCCTGTAAGGTTTATCTTAATTGTTTCAGGAATTTTGAACCACATTTTGCCAGTAGCAAATATTACGCCTGCTTCTGTACTTCCTATGCCGGTAGAAATTGCTGACAGTGCACCATATGTGTTTGTATGGGAATCTGCACCTGCTATTAGCCTTCCCGGTGCAGCAAAACCCTTCTCCATCATAACCTGGTGGCAGACGCCTCCATGGCCTATATCATAAAACCATGTTCCATTCTCAAGCGCAAAATCCTTGGATTTTTTATACTGTTTCGCAGAATTGATGTCTTTCGGCGGAACAAAATGGTCCGGTATAATTATTATTTTGTCGCTTTTTGGCTTCATTCCAAGTTCGTTAAAAGCATCTATGGCTATTGGGGCTGTAATATCATTGGCCATTACATAATCCACATTTGCCACTATATAATCGCCACTTTTTGAATCTGTTCCACTCTTCTCTGAAAATATTTTCTCTACCGCTGTCTTACTCATTTCTTGCCACCTCTAATAAAAATTTGTCATCAATTGTTTTATTTCCTTCTTTCTTCACTATCTGTAATATATTATCTATTTCATCATCAGTTTTATGCATACCATTATTCTCCAGTATGTATTTTATTGCTGCCTTCCCGGAATGCTTGCCTATAACTATTCTTCTATTGAGCCCAAAAATTTCCGGGTTTATAGCCTCGTATGTTTTCGGGTTGTTTATTATGCCCTGGACATGTATGCCAGCTTCATGTGAAAACGCATTTTCTCCTGTTATGGCTTTGTTCTTCTGAGGTATTATTCCGCTTGCTGCACTGACATATTTTGATATGCTGTATAGTTTTTCCATTTTTATATCTGTGTATGAATTTAAAAATCCATAAATTGATGACACAACCTCCTCTAAAGAGGCATTTCCAGCTCTCTCACCGATTCCGTTTACTGTTACCTGGGCTTCATTTGCACCAGCCATTAAACCTGCAAGGGTATTGGCTGTAGCCATTCCAAAATCGTTATGACAATGGATGCTTATGCCGGTGCTGGTAAATGATTTTATTTTGTTAATAAAATAATACATAGAGATTGGATTCATTATGCCTATAGTATCTGGAAAATTTATAGTTTCAACCTTAATGGAAGAAACTATCTGCTTAAGGAAATCCATGCTGGTTCGTGTTGCATCTTCTGGAGAGAAAATTATTCTCATGCCATAGCTCCTTGCATAATCTATAGATTCCATTATACTGTCAAAAACCTGTTCCCTGGTTTTTTTTAATTTATATTTCATATGGATATCCGATGTTGCAATAAACAGGTGTATTATTCTAGAATCTGACTCTATTACCTTATCTATATCATTTCTATTGCATCTTGCCAGTGAACATATATTTTCCATATCATGATTTATCTTTTTTATTGATTTCATTTCATCATTAGAAACGGCAGGAAATCCAGCCTCTATTATATTGACACCAGCATCATACAGCATTTTTGCTATCTTATATTTCTGATCTGTGTTAAATGATACTCCGGGTGTTTGTTCTCCATCCCTCAGTGTTGTATCAAATATACTTATATTTTCCCTGTTAAATTCATAGCCCATTCTGCTGTATTCACCCATATTGAAAAAATCGCTATAGCTTCCGCCACCATAAAAATACATCTTATTACCTCCAAAAATTCTAATGAAGATAACGTTTACTCAAGCAACAAAAAGAACAATTGCTCAATAAACATTATCGAATTCATCTACAGGTGAATTAACATAATGTTATATAAATATATCTATAACTGCTCTTGAATCAAATACAAAATTAAAAATGCCGTGAGCCGGGATTGAACCAGCGACCTCCAGATCTTCAGTCTGGCGCTCTCCCAACTGAGCTATCACGGCTACATAGTTACACTGGTAAATTCAGAATAGTCTCAATTTACATTTGATAGTGTTCAATATAACACTGTACCAGCAATTTCAGCGCTGTACACATTATAGCCTTAAACTATCCTGTGTTTATTGTTCGGATAATGATAAACTTTTCGCTCATTTTTATCTATAGGCTACAGAACATGAATCCCATGGAATGTGTACAACAACCCTTTCGATGCATACTGGCTATAAGACATATAATTAAAATCAATATATATCAATAAAAATAGGGCTAAAGTATATATAGTTAAGTTTATTCATTATCTCGATGAGAAAATTTTCAGAATATTTCACCGTATTCTTCTTCTACCGTTTAACAGGTATTATTCTATTCCTTAGTGGATTTGTTTTTTACTTATTCTGGGGAATAGAATATTCTGGATGGAAAGATTCTGGCCTTATATCCTTTGTTGTTCCATTGATACTTTTAGGCCTTTTAACAATATGGCTAGGAAATGAAAAAGAAAAAGAGAATAGAAAGCTGGTTAAAAAATAAATTTAAAAAATTGTTTATTAATTTTTCAGGATTGTGGATAAATAAATATATTGGTTTTTATTGTAATGGTATGCTTAAAAGAGGGTTTGGTGTTGCAAAGGCGATAAATTATAAGGCACGGGTGTATTTCCAGTGGAAACTGTTTATTTATAAGTGTTATGAAAGTAAAAAATTATTAATTGAAATGAAAAATAATACCCGCACTTATATAGGGGGGGGAGGGGTGTATTTCCTATGGAAGTGAAAAATGGTACCCCCCTGAGAACTGCTCTTTATGATGAACATAAAAAATTGAATGCTACAATGATAGATTTCCATGGATGGGATATGCCGCTTCAATATACATCCATTATAAAAGAGCATATGTCTGTAAGAAACGATGTTGGAATGTTTGATATTTCACATATGGGCGATATTGTAATATCCGGTCCGGGATCAGACAATTATGTTGATTATATTTTCCCATCCAGGATTTCATTATTAAAGAACAATGAATGTATGTACACTGCATTTCTTAACCCATCTGGGAATATGATTGACGATACAATAATTTATAGATTATCCGGTGAAAAATTCTTTTTAATACCAAATGCGTCCAATATCGATAAAATTTATAAGTGGATGATAGATAATAAAAAAGATTACGATGTAACAATAGAAAATTATTCAAATATAATCAGCCATATTGCAGTACAGGGCCCTAAATCTGTAGATGTTTTGAAAAATTTAGGAATGGAATTCCCTGAACAGTTTAAATTTTTATATTCAGATGCAAAAAAGTATAATGCAATAACTGGAAAAAATGAAATAATAATATCAGGAACAGGTTATACAGGTGAAAAAGGTGTAGAACTTATAGTTCCAAATGAACTTGCAGCAGATATGTGGAATAGTGTATTAAATGAAGTTAAAAAGTTGAACGGGCTTCCATGCGGACTGGGCGCCAGGGATACCTTAAGAATGGAAAAAGGAATGCTATTATCCGGACAGGATTTTAATGAAAATAAGAACCCATATGAAGCGTCTATATCTTTTATTGTCAATATCGACCATGAATTTATTGGAAAAGAAGCTTTGATGAAACAGAAAAATGAGTATACGGATATTTTTAGGGGATTTAAACTGGAAAACCGGAATATACCGAGAAATGGGTTTAATATATATATAAATGGAAATATAGAAGGAACAATAACAAGTGGAACTGTATCTCCTATTCTAAATACGGGGATTGGATTGGGATATATTAATAGAAAATACAGCAAAAGTGGAACTGAAGCTTTTATCAAGATAAGAGATAATATGGTAAAAGCTGAAATTGTAAAGCCAAA
The DNA here is from genome assembly GCA_021835185.1 of Thermoplasmata archaeon. Next base: position 347 of record JAKBQO010000013.1, on the reverse strand, counting down.
AATTTTGAAATAATAATTTTTTTACTTTTTAATTAATATAATAATATATTTTTTTATTATTAATAATAAAAAAAGTGTGTCACTTTATAATAATATAATTTAAACTTTTATATTATATTATATATCATATCCTATTAATTATATATTTATTATTTATAATAATATAATATCATTATACCCACATACCCTTTTTTACGTTCCACTGGAAATGCACCTCTCCCCCCCTCCCGGCTATCCGAACTAATTTTCTATGTCAATAAATTAAATCCAGTTTAGAAACATTTAATAATTTTAGTATAATTTCCATTGAATTATGATGGGCCGATAGATCAGCGGTAGATCGCTTG
>JAKBQO010000180.1 GCA_021835185.1 Thermoplasmata archaeon | reverse complement strand
TGTTTCTTGGAGTACCCTCAAGGATTGTTTTTCCATAGGCGGTAGTGTCCTTGAATGCTTTCATTTCAATAAAATTCTTGAATGAGTCACGGTCCTTCCATTCTGTGTAAACCATATATTCTCTGGAACAATCAACGTCTTGGTATAATTTGCCATCCAGGAATCCCGTTTCAGGTTTGCTCTTAAGGAGTTGCAGAACATTGTTAAAAGTTTTCACAAAATCATCATTATGCCCTTCTTTAACCTTATAATACAAACCAACGTGGATCATAAAAATGGAATTATGACAACAGTAATAAATATTTTGAAAAATAAAAAAATTAGTAATCTCCACCTGGAGGCATGCCGCCCATTCCACCTGGAGAACCACCTTTAGATGACCTTGTTGCTATTACATCATCTATCCTCAGTATCATTACGGCTGCTTCTGTAGCTGCCTCTACTGCCTGTTTTCCTATTCTAATTGGTTCTATTACACCGGTCTTTTCCATGTCCTCTACATTTCCAGAAAATACATTTATTCCGTATGTTTTATGGCCATTCGCATGTTCGCTTCTTATTCTTATGAGTATATCTATGGGATCAAGTCCGGCATTTTCAGATAGTGCCCTGGGGATTTCTTCCAGCGCATCGGCAAACTTTTCTATTGCAAGCTGCTGTCTTCCACCGACCTTTGTTGCATAGTTCCTGAGATTAAATGCCATCTCCTCTGCGGCAGATCCGCCACCAGTTACATATGCTCCGTCTTCCACAGCGGCTGCAACAACATGCAGTGAATCAGTAAGTGATCTTTCTATTTCATCTGCAACATGCTCTGTGCCAGCCCTGATCAGAAGGCTTATTGCCTTGGGGTTCTTGCTTCCAGTAACGAATGTCATATAATCATCGCTGATCTTTCTTTCCTCCACGGCTGCGGCACTTCCAAGATCGGATTCTACAATCTCTTCAAGGGATGAGACTATTGTTGCACCAGTTGCCTTGGCCAGTTTGTCCATATCGCTTTTCTTTACTCTTCTTACAGCGTATATGCCCGACTTGGAAAGGTAGTGCTGTGCCATGTCATCTATTCCCTTCTGTGTAATTACCACATTTGCGCCAGTTGCCTTTATTTTGTCAACCATTTCCTTCAGCACATCTTCTTCCTGCCCCAGAAATTTCTGTATCATTGAGGGATCACTTATCTGCAGGTTTGTGTCAAATTCAGGCTTCTTAATTTCAAGTGCAAGGTCAAGCAATGCTATCCTTGCGTTCCTGACAATCTTTGGCATGTTCGGATGAACCTTTTCCTTATCCAGTATTATCCCATCTATTAATTCAGTCTGGTCAATTTCTCCACTGTTCTTCTTGACTACCTGAAGGTTGTCAAAATCAACAAGGTATTTCCCATCCCTTTCTTCAGCTATGTTTTTTATAGCATTGTATGATATTTCACCAAGAAGGTCTTTATGTACAGATGCGCTTTTACTGTTAAGTGATGTCTTTGCCATCTTTATTAGAATTTCCTTGTCCTTAATGGAAACCGGTTTAGATATCTCATCGAGAACCCTGCTTGCCTGTGCAGCAGCGGTCTTGTAACCCTCCGTGATGACTGTGGGGTGTACATTCTGTTTAACCAGACCTTCTGCCTGGTCAAGCAATGCCCCTGCTATTATAACTGCTGTAGTTGTTCCGTCTCCCACATAGCTGTCCTGTGTTTTTGAAACCTCTACCATCATTTTCGCTGCTGGGTGTTCCACATCCATCTCTTTCAATATAGTAACCCCATCATTGGTGATTACTATGTCACCTAGTGAGTCCACAAGCATCTTATCCATTCCCCTTGGACCTAATGTGGATCTAATGGATGTGGCTATTGCCTTTGCAGCATCTATATTCTCGAACATTGCATCTTTTCCGCTTTCTCTTTTTGTTCCTTCTTTAAGGATAAATATGGGTTGACCACCAATCATGATTATCAAGTAAGTAAAAATAAACTTCTATATATAGTTTACTATATTAGCTCAAATTATATTATACAATATAAATATATATCATTGAATATATTCGATTCCTACCAGTACTGGCGATTTTTTGCGAAATCAGTTTCAGCATTCAAAAGACGCCTTATAAGGTCATCCTCATTAAGATATGACACCTCCAGTATTCTGGATGCAATCTCAGGACCAACACCCCGGGCAGCCATAACCATAATTGCCGTAATTCCATGCTCTCTTACCAGATGTGCATTTTTTATTAGCCTTTTTCTGGCTTTTTCATCTATTTTCTTTGAAAATAATTCTTCATCGAATTTTGAAATAGAGGCTACTAGCCGGGAATGGCAAATGGGACATTTTATTTCATCAATATCCTTGATTTTTCGTGTTCTTTTATTTCCGCATGATGTGCAGTAAAGTATTACTTCCTCATTCATAAGGCGCTTCCGTATTGATTCAAGTATGGTTTTGGTAGGCTTAAGCGGCATCATTCTCTCTGAATAATGGGATAAAAATATGTTAGAAGAATCTGATATTTTATTTTTAAGTACAAAATTTGAGTCGTTTATGTTTGTAAGATATTCCCTGAGCACATTAATATCCATATAATCAAATATGAGTTTTCTAATGGAATCTTCATATATAACAGTATCATAGTATGAATCCACTATTTTCTCAAACCTTATCCTGGTTATGTCGGCTTCATTTGTTATGATGCCAAATTTTCTTGCCTCATAAAGAAAAACATTATTGAAAAACCTGGATCTTCTTGCAGAAGATTTAACGTAGCCGTCCAGGTTATTTATGTCTATATTCAAGATAAGGTTCTTTACATCCTCAGCCAGTATGTTTCTGGAAACTCTCATGTATATATGGTACGGTGAATAGTCCATCTCAACACTTTCCCCGGTAATTGATGTCAAAAGTCCAGATAATATCTGTGCCAGTGTAAAATTCCCAAGACTCCCAAGAAGAATCTGGATTATAATCTCAGCGTTATGTGCTTCTATTATAATTTTATTTAGGGTTGCCATGTCATTTTTATACCATTCCTCCAGAGCTTTTTTGCCCCTATCGTTGAGGAATTCTGGAATGACCTTATTCTCCCGGTCCTGAGATACCCTTGAAGCAGCTTCATAGAGTACCGGTATTTCTTCTCCAGTCCAGTGGGGTGCAATAGCTGCAGTGCTGAATGGTTCTACATATATTTTATCATCCTCTATTCTTATTGTTCTCCATGTTGTCCCCTTTATAACAAAATAAGAACCTGGAGATATCTCGTTTATAACATACTTTTCATCCAGAGTCCCTATAAATTTCTTGTTGATTACATCGATTACCCTATAATTTTTTTCACCAGCTATCATTGATATATTCTCTATGAAGTATTTAAGAATCGAATAACGCTTTATGATAAAATTTCCATCTATAATTATTTTCTTTGTTCTGGAAAGAAGTTCCAATACAGAATAATAATCATCAAACTGCAGTGTTTTGAATGGATAAGCACCAGTGATTATCCGGTACAGGTAATTGTAATCCACTTTCCTGGAATAATTAAGTTCA
>JAKBQO010000179.1 GCA_021835185.1 Thermoplasmata archaeon | reverse complement strand
TCCGATCTCGAGAATATCGGCAAGAAATGAGCCGATGCCCGCAGCTATAAGCGCTGTGGGGCCTTCCCTACCAGCACTGCCGCCTGAACCGATAGTAATTGCAGAAGCTATTGTTTTGACCACAGGAGTTCTGCGTTTAATTTTTCCATGGTTATAGTGAAATGATCTTATCGCTGCATCTGTCCCATGCCCTTCCGAGGAGGGGTCAAACGTATAAATTATAAATCCTGTAATCAGGCCACCGGCAGCGACAACAACTGGAATAAGATAGTACCTCAATGCATAAAAATGATAAACAAGTGAACCACCTTCACCAAGTGGGTGCGGTATTGGCATTCCCACTATATGGGTAAAAAATATTAATTCAAAAAGGCGGATAGCAAAATAAAAAGCAAGCGCACCAAAACCGGCAACAACACCAATTATGGCACCCACTATGAACCAGCGCTGGAAGTATGGTAGTGTTGATAGTTTAAGATTCATTTAACCACCACATAGATATCATTGTTATTGAATTTTAAGGGTATTTGCGCTGAATGTAAATATATATTTAAATACATTATTGTACAGTATTAATAGTATTTATATAAATTTTGAGAATTGGAAACAATAGCCTCTGGAGTTATTCAGAGGAGCACAAATATAAATTGCAAATAATTAAGGTTCTCAATACCTGTTATATAGATTGGTATTTTACGGCTTCCCCTTATCAAAATAATCTTTAATTTTTTCAGATACGATATTGAATGAAGTTTTTACCAGGGCTGCTGGAGACCAGGGGATAAGTAATTCAGGATTCAGCAGGCGGAACCAGTAATTTTCATTAATATTTTCAACCATGTATCTTGATTTGTATGCCAGTATAAATTCTCCGAATACAGATTTATAATATCTATAGGGTTCGTAAATAACAGGCTGCACATATTCGAAATTTAAATGTTGCAGATATTTTCTTGCAATCTCTATGTGCGCCATCATTTTGGAATAGCCCGGAAAATACGAATCATTGTATAACCGGATATGCAGCTCCCATGGAGCTTTTATTATCTTAGAAATACCATAATCTTCGCCATGGTCAAAACTCGGAGTTGCATTTGCAAAGCCCCTGTGTATTTTCAAATACTGTATCACCATGTCAGATTTCTTTTCGGGTATTAAAAGGGAAAATGATTCTTCATCTTTCACAGTTTTCCTGTCTATGTATATGCTGGTGTTATCCTTAACCTGAATATTTTTAGGAAACAATATATAAGACATTACTACCTTTATTGCTTTATATAATTAAGTTTTTTCTTAAATGAAGTTAGGGCTTCCTGAATTCAGGAATTAATCAAATAGAAAACCATATATTTATTAATACAGGATAATTTTACCAGCATGGACCTGGAACAATACAAAAATGAAGGGATCAAAGCCCGGAAAAATATAGACATAAGCCAGATTAAGAGCATAGCCAGTGGCATAATAAATTCTTTTAGAAACAATGGAAAGTTAATAGTGTTTGGAAATGGTGGATCGGCTGCGGATGCACAGCATTTCGTTGCAGAACTCACAGGGCATTACATGAAGGAGAGAAAGGCCCTCCCGGCTATTGCACTGACGACAAATACTTCAGCACTTACTGCAATTGGAAATGATTACTCATACAATGATATATTTTCCAGGCAGGTACAGGCCTTATGCAAAAAGGAAGACTATGTGGTTGGAATAAGCACTTCAGGAAATTCAAAAAATGTGGTAGCAGGCATAGAAGAAGCAAACTCAATAGGCGCATTTACACTGGGATTTACCGGGAAATCAGGTGGCAAGCTTGCTGGAATATGCAGCGATGTTTTTCATTCGGATAGCGATATAACTCCTATAATACAGGAAATACATATAACAGCCATACATATGATCTGTGCTATTATAGACGAGGATTTTTGATATTTCAGCTATTTCCTGAAGCTTTTCGTTTCAATGAATAAATTTATTCTATCCGGTATATTTCTAATCTTTATTGAACAATACAGGAATAAGCCTGCATCCGTTTATTAGGGCCTGCTAATGAAAAAGGAGAAAAATATATTTATTTATAACTATGGACTTAAAACATGCACTTTATGCCCTGTTCAATTAAAAATGAACTTTCGGGTTTAAGGTATATTTTCCCGACTGCATAGAGAACAAATCCTGGCAATTTAAACCATAGATAATTTTTTATAAAGATTTTCACTGAACTTTTATGATTATAACTAAAACTCCATTGAGAATTGGTTTGGTTGGAGGGAGCACGGACATCCCGGAATATTATAGGAATTATGGAGGATTGCTTCTTTCTGCTGCTATTAATAAATATATTTATATTATTGTAAACAAAAAATTTGACCATAAAATAAGGGTATCGTATTCCAGCACAGAAATTGTTGATACAGTTGACCAGATAAAACATCCCAGTGTAAGGGAAGCAATGAAACTACTTGATATAGACGGCGGAATTGAAATTCTCAGTGTTTCAGATATTCCATCGACAGGAACCGGATTAGGTTCCAGTTCAACATTCCTTGTAGGGCTCCTTAACGCATTGCATGCATATAAATCAGAATTTGCCAGCAGGGAGCAACTTGCGAGGGAAGCAATAGAAATAGAAAGAAATGTATTGCAGGAACCAGGAGGAATGCAGGATCAATATATGGCTGCCTTTGGTGGCATCAATATGCTGAAATTTAATGAAAACGACTCTGTTTATGTAAATCCAGTAACATTAAATTATGAAAAACTTGAGAAACTGAAAGATAATATGTCCTTGCTTTACACCGGGATAGGGCACAACTCTGGAGGAATCCACAAAAACATACGGGGCGAAATATCGGAACACCTGGATGATTACCGGAAAATGAAAGAATATACAATGGATTTTTACCATGCTTTATACGACATGAATATTGAAAGACTTGGAAAGCTTCTTGATCAGAACTGGCATTCAAAGAGAGCTTTATACAAAGAAATTTCGACACCCGTTGTGGATGAATATTACTCTAAAGCACTTAGCCTCGGGGCTTATGGTGGAAATCTCATCGGCGCAGGCGGCGGTGGCTTTCTGGTATTCATAGTAGAGGCAAAAGATAAACACAAATTGCGTGAGCTCGGACTCCGTGAGATAGATTTCGATTTTGATTTTGAAGGTTCCAGAATAATATATTTTTCACAGTGAAATAAATATTTTTAGCCCTGGACAATATACTTCTGCACCGGGATTAAATACGGTAAAACACATGCCCCTGCACCCCGGAATTTTGCATATTATTTTAATAATTATTATTAATTATGTGCTATGAATTCAGACTATTCCCGTTATATAATGGATAATATTTTTGATTTTTTTCAATATCCTGAAAATTATGACCGGGCAATTATTAATGCTGCACTTGGCAAACTTAAGTGTTCAGGAAACAATCTACTGTTTAACGGTGTAAAAGTTAAGCCAGATTTTCAGTGTACAGATGAAAATATGCTAGGTTTTTTTCTGGCAAACCTGCCACTCATGTTCAATGAAAGAGGCAACAGAGAGT
>JAKBQO010000178.1 GCA_021835185.1 Thermoplasmata archaeon | reverse complement strand
AACTGTTAGTTTATAGAAAGAAAATTAAAATATCGACTCGATTAGATTGATTTTAACTTAATTTTAAATCTAACGAAGGTATATATCCCTATGATAATTGTCTCTACTCTCAGGAAAATGCATGAAAATACTATAGGATACCAATATGAGGATTTTATCAGGTATGTCCATAAATTAAATGTTGATAACTTAATAGTAACATACACTTCCAGAGAGAATTTTGAAAAGGATAAGGATCAGCATAAAGAGATAGCAATGTTACAGGAATCGTTTAATGTTTATTTCCCAGAAATCGACTATGAAAAATACATGAAACTGTCCAGGGGCAAATTATTTGAGATTCATAATGCTGAGGAAATTACAAAGAAAAACATTATGGATATAATAGAAACGGTTGTAAATTCTTATTTAAAAGGTTACTGGAAAGATCCTGAAACGGTTAATTCTGAAGTTACTGACAGCATTTTCAGAGTAAACAATAAATTCATACAGGCTGTAAATCCAGATTATATTGAAAAGTACTGGTTGCCTTTACACACTGACATTTATAATTATATTGAGGAACACAAAAATATGTATGATGCTGTAATTTCCGATGTGGAGAGTACTTTTTTTTACAAGGATCAGAAAAATTAAAATAAATTCTTTCAAAAAATTATTGTATTATTTTATCAATAAAATTTCCCTTTAACAGAATCTTTGCCTTGCTAAGATTTTTAGGTATTGTAACGGTTTTGACCAATATAATGGCATTGACATATTTGTCAAAGGTTTCATTGTCTATATCCTTAAAGGTGAGGTTTTCTATATTTTTAAATATGATTTTCCTTCCAATTTCTTTAAGGTCATCACCAGTGATTTCAAGTTCCTTAATATTCTCTATGAATTGGGAAGAACCTTCCTTCATACCTCTTACAAACCCCTCTGAGATATGCTTTGCATTTTCTACTGTTCCCATGAAGGATCTGTAGGCATCGTCTGTTACCTGCCCTATTGTTTTTCCCGTCTCATTTGATAACTTCTGTATCCTCCTGTATACGTCTGCACTAACTCCCTTAATGGATATAGTTTTCCTCACTACATCCTCATTTTCATTTGTTGTTTCATTTTCTTTATTTTCTTCTGCCATAATTATATATTGTAATCCAGTATATAAGTTTACTGGTTTACTGGTTTACCATTATATCTTTATAATTTATCTACAATATCTATTATATTGTCACCGGTATTTATGCCAAGTTTCTTTGCATTATCTGTACAGGCATTGACCTTAGTATTCAAAACATCGTTGATGTCGTTCACACCTGACACTCTGACTGCCACATCTCCAAGAGAATTGGCCGCCTCTATGTTGAGATACCCGCACATTATATATCCATTTTCGCCCTTTAAAATTATCAATGGTGCCTTTTTTCCTATCTTTTCGTTGATGTACTGATATTTCCTGCCCTTTATTTCTATCTCCTGATTTATCATAATATTATATGCCTTTGATATATAACTAATTTATCAAAAATAATATATTATCTAGTAATACATGATTATGGCTTCAAATATCAGAATCACCTTTCTGGGAACAGGAGGATCAATGCCAAAACCAGGAAGGAGTTTACCCGCAGTTGCCGTTCAGGTTGATGATATACTGAACCTTTTCGACTGCGGAGAGGGTACACAAAAACAGTTTATGAAGAGCAAAATATCGTTTATGTCCCTTTCAAATATATTCATATCACATTTTCATGCCGATCATTTTCTCGGGTTGCCGGGGCTTCTGAATTCCCTGTCCTTTCTGGGGCGTACAGAGGAACTAAACATATTCGGGCCTGTAGGGGCTGTAAACTTTATCCGCAATGCAATACACCTTGGCTATCAGAGAATAAACTATGTGATAAATGTCTACGAAGTTGTGCCAGGAACTTCCTATGATTTTGGAAAATTCACCGTAAGGACAATGGCAAACAACCATACGGTTCCATCTATTTCATATTCCCTTGAGGAGAAAGATCTCATAAAAATAGACAAAGCAAAAGTGGATCAAATAGGATTTCCCGTTTACAGGCTTGAAGAACTTAGAAAAAATGGGGTAGTGAAAATTAAGGGAAAGGAATACAGATTGGATGATATGGCACTGGGTATAAAAAAGGGCAGAAAAATAGTATATACAGGTGATACGAGGCCAGTTGCTGAAATGCCAGAATTTGCCAGAAATGCCGATGTTCTAATACATGATACTACCATGGATTCCTCGATGGAGCCAATGGTGAATGAATACGGGCACACATCTGCAAGGCAGGCAGCCGCAATTGCCTTAGAGGGAAATGTAAAAAAATTATTTCTCTTTCATTACAGTTCCAGGTACAATGACCTTGACACACTTCTTATGGATGCAAGGGAAGTTTTTATGGAATCTTATCCGAGCCATGAATTACAGCAGTACGATGTGGAAAAAAATGACAATCTCCTGAGCCTTGTATAGAAATATCATGCACCATATTTTTCTGATCTGTCCGAATAGGACATTATTAATGGCATGATGTCATTGCTTGTTATCTTATAATAGCCTGTTGAAACGCTCAGTTCGTCAAATGTTTTTACATTATCGTTTATAATGCCATCAGTGGCGAATAGTATTGGCACCGGATCTCCAGTATGGTCTCCAAATGAGCATGGTGTGCTATGATCTCCGGTGACCACGACAAGCGTATCTGGTAATAATTTAAGCAACGGTAAAATCACTGAATCCACCTTCTCTATTACTTCTTTCTTTAATAGTGGTTTTTTATCATGCCCGGCAATGTCTGTGCCTTTTATGTTTATAAGTATGAAATCATATTTTTCAAGTGATCTTATAGCAGCCGAAATTATGTTGCTGTAATTTGTATCTACCCTTCCATTCATTCCCTCAACACTGATAATATCAAAGCCTGCCAGTCCTGCAATTCCCCGGATCAATGGAGTTCCTGAAATACATGCCCCATTCATGCCATATTTTTCATGGAAGGATGGAAGTTTTGGAATTTTTCCGGCTCCCCTTAACATTATTTCATTTGCAGGGAGTTTCCCCTGAGAAACCAATTTTTGGTTTAATGGATGTTTTGCAAGTATTTTTCTGGACCTTTCAAGAAATTTGTTTATTAGGCTGGCTGTAAAATCAGCTTCAGGAGATAGGGCTTTCGCATTTACAGGCTGTGAATTTACAGAATGGGGATCTGTGTCAGAAATCATATCTGAGAGCCCACTGCCCCTTATTACAACTGCGGCCCTATGTTCAACTCCTGATTTAACTATAAATTTAACGCCGTCTATCTCTGTTTCAAGTTCTCTGGAAAGATCTTCAGTGTTCTGTATCCTTCCAGCCCTCCGGTCAATGATTTTTCCATTCATTACTGAGGCATAATTTGCCCTGAAGGCTATGTCCCCTGGCTTTAACGGAATCCCCAATCCCAGGGCCTCAAAGGGGCCACGGCCAGTATAGTATTTATGGGGATCATATCCTAAAATGGAAAGATGTGAAGTATCAGACCCCGCCCTTATCCCAAATGATACGGGAGACATCAGCC
>JAKBQO010000177.1 GCA_021835185.1 Thermoplasmata archaeon | reverse complement strand
CTTCATATTTACTGTCAATAGCTTCATGGGAAACAATATATCCATGGGAACTTCCATGACACGGATATTTTACGCATTTTCCAGAGATAATATAATTTTCCCCGGAATATTTTCCCGCACTGACAAAAATGGAACTCCTGTTTATACAACAATTTTCATTCTGGCTATATCCGTATTCCTGTGCATGGTATTCGGAATATATTTTGGCCCCATAGATGGAGGCTACGTGCTTTTGTTTGCCGATGCATTTTTCTCATTCCTGATCAGGTCCATATCTTCTTCGAGCCTTATAATTTCAACTTTTAAGGCAGGGAAAATAAACAAAAAAACTCTCACCGGATATTTGATTGCACCTGTAATTTCAATAATTGCCCTTATAGCTGTACTGGCATCAAATTTCTTCCCCCTTCCGGCATATCCCTATAACTTTGCATCAGTGCTGGGAATCGCGATAATAGTAGTTGTACTTGCAATTACATTAATTACATGGATAAAGAGACCTGACACTGTCAAAAATGCAGGTTCCACAACAGTAGAAGAAACGCCCGCAGATGCAGTGGATTAATAACTGCCACTGGATAAATTACTTTAGTTTAATAATCAAATAGCAATATTTTTTTGAATTCCTGGATGGAGCTATAAAATTTTTTACCGGATATTTTCGTAAATGTTTTTATACGCGCATGAATTCATGAATAGATTATTATGGTAACTAAACCAGCAAGAATGTATTCAAAGATTTCAGGCCCAGCATATACGAGAAAGGAGTTTATGGGCGGGGTTCCTTACCCCAAGATTACCACATTCGTACAGGGTAACCAGAAAAGGGAATTTGAAATTGAAATGCAATTAGTAGCAGAAGAAGCGTGCCAGATAAGGCATACAGCCCTGGAAGCTGCAAGAATTTCTATTAACAGGAAATTACTTGAAAACGTGGGAGCTGGAAATTATTTCCTTCATATACGCGTGTACCCGCACCAGGTAATCCGTGAACATAAAATGGCTACCGGAGCAGGTGCTGATAGGATATCCAGTGGTATGAGAATGGCTTTTGGAAAACCGGTAGGAACAGCCGCAAGAGTCCATATTGGAGAAATTATTATGGTTGGGAAGGTAGACAGAGCCAGCGCTAAAACCATGAAAGATGCTTTAAAGAAAGCTTCCATAAAATTGCCTACACCATGCAAGGTAATAATAACAAAGGGAAAAGAAATAACTTCAAAAATGGGATTATAAATTTATTTTTTTAGGGCCTTTTCACGGCTCGCTATAAAATCCTGAATTAATTTTGCAGCAAGCATTGATGTATTGCCATTATCGTATAGTGGCGTCATTTCATTTATATCAAAACCAATTATTCTATCTGATATTGATGTTAATATGCTGCGAACATCGTAGGATGTAAGCCCGTATGGCTCTGGAGTTCCAACGCCAGGTGCATATGCCGGGTCGAAACCATCCATATCAATGGAGAAATAAACCCTATCCGATGTTTTTTCCATAACTTCGCTTATAACTTCATCTATGCCTGATGCACGGACCTCATTTGCTGAGATGAATCTAACATTTTCATATTCTCCTGAAGCTATTTCCTCGTATGATGTTGACCTTGTCCCTATTGAGATTATTTTGTTTTTACCCAGGAGTTCAAGAGCCCTTCTTGTAACACATGCATGGTTATTCTTATTGCCCATATATGAATCCCTGAAATCAGAATGGGCGTCAATAATTACCATTGTAATATCTTTAAGGTTGCGCAGTGCACCTACTGTAAGGGAGTGCTCACCACCAAGCATTACCGGTATTTTCTTGTCGTGGAATATTGTAGCAGTGGCCGTTTCAATCTCACTGAGTATATAATCAACATCCTCATAAACCGGGAGATCCCCAAGGTCACATATTTTTGCATCGAGAAGGTTTATACCATAATTTACCTCATATGATTCGAGATTATCATAGGCAGCCCGTATGGAATTGGGTGCCAGCCTGGAGCCTCTCCTGTAACTGGACGTATTATCGAATGGGGCCCCGAATATCACATAATCTGCATCTTCATAGCTGGCCAGCGCGTCAGCAATTTTTAGATTGGAAAACTGCGACATTAATTCTGCAGCATTATTTTCCTTTTTCCCATAGCTTCCCAATATGGCACCTCCATTCCCGGTTTTAATTTATCCTGATCTTCTGGCTCTATTGGCAAAATAAATGTTTCAAAACTTTCAGAATCCATCATCTGTGCTTCATTATTTGCAATAGAAAGTATCTGTGCATTCTTTTTAACTATTATAGGAACCTTGATTTTATGTTTCACTGGGTAAACAACACTGTGCTTCTGCCCATCAAATACTCCTATGGCGACAATTCGCCCTTTTGCTTCACCGTGTTTACCTGGTTTTGACATTGTAATATCAACTATTTTACAGGGTGAATCATCTATTAACATGTATCTTCCTACTTTTAATTCCCTAACTTCAGCTTCTGTCCAGCTCATATCTTATCCTTTGGTTAATATTTTAAGCCTTTATATATTTTTATATCCATATGGTTATTTAGCATTGCATTTTGATATGGAAATAAAGTAGATATGACTAAAGGCTTCTTCCCCTGCATTTTATTTAATATGCAATAGGTTTTTCATCCCTATCCCCTATGCCTTTACACTTAATGCAGGTAGATAGTATAAATAACTAGCCTGCTTTGCATGGTCCCACCCACTTTTAAGATTTTGAAAGTGGTTCCGGATGACAGGGATTATAAATAATTTAATCCACTGAAAGAAGACTCTCCTGTTTTGCTAGAACCCTTCTTCATGATTATTTTTCCGTTTACCATTACCTGTTCCACATTCCCCGAATTTCCTGAAAATACAATGTTATTTACTATACTGGAATCTGTATATGGTATTGTATTATATTGTTCCATATCAAGCACAATAAGATCTGCAAGGTATCCTTCTTTTATTATTCCGATAGGGGAGTGCAATGCCATGCCTGCATTCCTGGTTGCCATATCCAGTATCTGCTGTGATTTTACCGTATCAGCTGACCATCTGTCATTGTTTATTGATATTGCTGAGTATTTCATTTCTTCGAACATGTTTAATGAGTTATTGCTTCCTGAACTATCTGTACCCAGAGAGACATCAACGCTGTTTGAAAGCAATTCGGGGATTGGGGCTATTCCACCGGATGCCAGTTTGGCATTGCTTATAGAATTCCATGAAACAGAGGTTTTATATTTTGAAAGCAGTTTAATTTCGTTTAATGTAATCCACACACAGTGTGCAGCAATGAGCTTATCAGACAGGAAACCTATGGAACCAAGATGCTCTACAGGCCGTTCATTATGGGTTTTTACAAAATCATATACTTCCTTTCTGGTTTCTGAAAGGTGTGTGTGCACCATAACATTGTACTTTTCAGAAAGTTCTTTCACCCTGAAATAGTTCTCATCTGATGAAACATATATGCCCTGAATTCCTGCCATGGGGGTAACTGTGTCAGGATGCTTTTTCTTTATGAAAGATTCTGCATTTTTAACGGGGTCTCCTTTCTGTGTAGTAAA
>JAKBQO010000176.1 GCA_021835185.1 Thermoplasmata archaeon | reverse complement strand
TATCTGGATTCTTTTTCGGAACTGTTATGCCCAATATAATAAGCTCTACCGGAACAATAAAGGATAAAAAAACAAGGGAAAGAACGGTGGCATTATACACACTGTCTTTAAGTACAAGCTTAATAGCAGGGCCTTTATTAGAATCATACCTGTTGTTGTATTTTAATTTATACCAGCTGTTCTTATTTTTTATACCTTTCGGTATTCTAGCAGTTGCGTTATCGTTTAAAATCAAATTTCCAGAAGAAAATAGAAATGAAAGAAAAAATAAAATAAATGTTTTTAAAAATAAAGGATTTCAATTATCAATTTTCAATAATATTTCATATGATACCCCGTTTGCATTAATCCTGACATTTGGTGGTATTTTTGCAAGGACAGAATTCAATGCTCCCTATTCATTTATCGAGATATTGCTCGCAGGTTTCTTTGCCTTATCATTTATTTCAAGGCTTATTTTATCATATAAACATTTAAAAAAATTATATTTTACCACTATAATTTCAATTTCAATAACAATCATCGGATTAATAATGATATATTTTTCAAATAATTTAATTGTTTATTTTATTATCATATGTTTTCTCGGAATACCGCATGGCCTAACATATCCCACATCACTTACCGCATTATCAAGATCATTTGATGAAGATGAAATATCTATAGCCAATACATATTTTTATGCAATAATGATGTTAATTGCTGTTATTGTGCCATCAATTTCAGGATTAATGGTATATACAATAGGTTTAAGGGAAACTTTTCTATTTTTTGCTTTTCCGGTTATAATATTATTTTTTATTATAATATATGATTACAAAAAAATTCCTGAAATCAATAGCCAATCGTGATGTTAAATCGTCGCCGTCTCCCCATTGATTAATAGTGCTTTTTTATGTAAAATTATTAAAATTTACAATATATTAATGGCCTGTCTGCAATTTAAAAATAGTTATTGCGTTACCGCTGTCTTTTTAATTGCTTTATTGTCCTTTATATTAAAGAATACAGATGTTAACAGCAATAGCACCATTGGTACTGCTGTCAAATATATGGCCATTCTTATACTATATATTGTTGAAATTATTCCGAATACAAATGGTATTAGAAATATTATAACATCCATTATCAATATAAAAACCGAATAAACAACATTAAGGTCTTCAAGCTCCACACTTGATGCGATATAATAGCTTGCTGTTGGGTATATTGAACCATGTGGAAATCCAAGTATTAACAATGACCCTATGAACATTATTATGCCTGCATCAATTCCCAGTAGCAGATATCCTATAATAGTTGCGGCGAATGATGCATACATCAAGATTTCATGATTTTTAACATTTTTAACCGATAACACAAGCCTTGTCAGGAACGAAACACTATAGAATAAAGCCAGAAGATAGAAGAAAATATCAGGATTTATGCCATCATATTCCTTTCCCATAATTGATCCATATGTTATCAGTAAAATAAAAGGAAATGCATAGGCTATATTGCCGAACAGGGCAAACAATACTTTCCCCTGTTTTAATGAATGTGATGCCTTGCCCAGTATTTCCTTAAAGGTTAATCTATTTTTCCTCTTCATGTTCATCTTTATCCTTGTTGATAGGGAAAACATCAACACGGTGGAAATTAGCGATATGAATAAAAATATTAAAAACGCATACCTGACATTTATTGATGAGGTTATTAATCCTTCCATAACAACCCCGAATATTAAGCTCAATGACAGTGATGCAGTATACGCTGCTATGTACCTGTCCCGTTTACCAGGCGGGGCAATAACGTTTGTCACTGTCATTAACAGAGGCTGTACAACTCCCATGGATAACCCGGTTACTGTTGATAAAATCAATACCTCATATACATTATTGGATAAGAGGTAAAAGAATATGCCCACCGTCATTATCAAAAGTAATAATGCTATAGTCCTGGGCGTTTTTTCTATATTAATTCTCCCGTTGATCAGGACATTGGCAACCATTGCCCCTATGCCGTATAAGGTTGCAGTTAAGCCCACAAAGAATACATCTGCATTTATAACATATTTAGTAAATACAGGAACGACTGTCATAAGCATATTGGTTGAGGTCCTCATGGTAAATGCGACAGAAAGTAGCATTATCAGGTTTATTAAAAGTAGTTTATTGTTAGTATTATTCATTAATAAAGTAATTACATATTAATATTTAATTTTTTAAAAATACAGTAAATACGTCCACATCAATTTTAATAATACATAGCCATGGCACTTAACCTGTCACAGGAAATACAATAGTGGAAACAAATTACATCCAGTAATTATTTTTGTATAAAAGTTATTACTCTTTGATAATAATAAAATACTTATAGATAGATAGTATCATTCATGTATATATGGACAATACTATATCAAAATTTATTGAATTGCCCGTGCAAAAAAGAGTTGATTTCTGGTCTCATCAGAAAATAGGGCATATTAGAAAATTATCAGGCACTGGAATGGCTTCAGAAATATTTGTTGAAAATAATGAGAGTCTGAGAATACTTGATAACATTATTTTTAGAGGAAATAAATCCCATGCTATTCCGAACATGGACATACAAACAGATACTATGCTTGCCGGCATGAAACTATCCGTTCCGGTATACCTCGGAGATATGTCATACGGTGCGTTAAGCGGAAATCCGAATATTGCAATTGCAAAGACGGCTGAAATCACGGAAACCATGGCAGGTACTGGAGAGGGTGGATTGTACGGATCTGTTTCCGGGTCAAAAAGGATATTTGTCCAGTGGGCATCCGCACGTTTTGGTGTTAGCGCAGGTTCCCTTAACCAGGGTGCAGCCATAGTAATAAAAATAGGGCAGGGGGCGAAACCCGGAATAGGAGGGCACCTTCCTGGAAGCAAGGTAACGCATAATATATCCCTGGCAAGAAAAATACCTGAGAATATGGATGCAATATCACCGGCACCACACCATGATATATATTCAATAGAAGACCTGACACAGAGAATAGAAGCATTAAAAATATTATCTGATAAGCCTGTATTTGTAAAGGTTGCAGCAACCAATTACATACCGTATATAGTTACGGGAATTGCAAGATCAGGTGCTGCAGGAGTTATAATCGATGGACATGGGGCAGGAACTGGAGCAGCCCCTGTTACAGTCAGGGACAATATGGGCATACCGGTGGAACTTGCAGTAGCTTCCGCTGATTCTATACTGAAAAAGGAAAACCTCAGAAAAAATTTTACCATTATAGCGGCGGGAAGAGTATCAAATTCCACAGATGCCATGAAACTTTACGCCCTGGGTGCGGACGTTGTGAGCCTTGGCACATCTATTCTCATAGCAATGGGATGCATAATGGTAAAGAAATGCAATTTAGGCTATTGCCCGGTTGCATTGACTAACAGGACAGATAGCAGCAAATCCCTGGATATTGATTTTGCAGTAAACCGTGTTGTGAACTTCATAAATGGGTTCAGAAGTGAAATGGCTGAAATGATGGGAAAACTGGGGATAAACAGCATGAAAGAACTTACCGGCAATAGGGATTTGCTGGAAGCCAGAAATC
>JAKBQO010000175.1 GCA_021835185.1 Thermoplasmata archaeon | reverse complement strand
GACCGGCGAATTATTGCCAAGGAGCTACGATCTTGGCATATTAATAGGGGAATTCAGGAAAACCCTCTATGAAAGAATAAAGAACGGTGAGGAAACAGAGAAGTGGCTTATGGAAAATTACCGTGTTGATTCATTCGGTGCCCGTAGCCTGATATCATATGTAAAAACCCAGGGGAATTTCACCATTCCTACTGAAGATTTGCTCTATATTGAAGGGTATATAGATAATGACCTCTATAGCATTATATTCCATATACCACTTGGCAGGAGGGTAAACGATGCATTATCAAGGGCTTATGGATTGGCTGTTTCAAATAAATACGGTGCCAATACCAGAATAAGTGTTAATGACAATGGATTTACATTAACACTTAACAGAAAAGTTCCTATAAAGGACGTTGTAGGGCTTTTAACACCATCAAATTTCCGGGACCTTGTTGACAGGTCAATCATCAATACTGAATTATTCAAACAGCGTTTCAGGTACTGCGCCACAAGATCATTGATGGTTTTAAGGAAGTACAAACAAACCGATATATCTGTTGCAAGACAGCAACTGCGCAGTGACAGATTACTCAGAATACTGGAATCTATGGATAATTTTCCGGTGATAAAAGAAGCATTCAACGAGGTAAAATATGATGTAATGGATGTTGAGCGTGCAGCATGGTTTGTGAACGATGTAATATCAAAGAAACATTACAAAATAAAGGATTATTCTACAGAAACAAGCCCATTTTCGTATAACCTTATACTCTCAGGGGTTTCTGATATAGTGCTCATGGAGGACAGGTCAAAACTATTAAAAGAACTCAGGAGCAAACTTCTGGATAAAATATATGGAACAGAGGGCATAGAATTTCTTATAAAGGACTCAAAGCTGGTTGAGAACTACTTCAAAAATAAGCTCCCGGCAATTCAGGATATTGAGAGTTATAGAGAATTTCTGGAGCATTTCCTTTACGTTGACCCTTTCAGGAAAAAATTCGACTCACCGCTGGAATATGCTACGGTTGATCTGGATGAAATGACTGAACAGCTTATAAATTCTGGAGAACTTATGTACTGTTTTATACGATCGGATCAGTGGGTATCCAGGGAATATTATCCGGTGGTGTACCATCTCTTCAGAAGGGAAATTGAACTGAATAGCAAAGATACAGAAGTTTACAATCATATAGACAATTCAAGTTTTAACGAATTGAAAAAAACAGGAATGCTGGAACAGGATCTGAAGGATAGCCTGATAAAACTTGAATCGGGCTACCGTATCAGAAAAATTATAAAAAACGGAAACCAGTATTACATAAGGAACCAGGAAATGCCTGAAAAACCAGCTAATGCAATGAAACAGGCAGTATCGCTCATTCTTTCATCATACGGGCCACTTTCTTTCGATGAATTGTTGATCAGGCTCCCTGTTGATAATGCAGAACTGGAAACAACGCTCAGGGAAATGGAGAGAAGTGGATCTTTAATCTTTGATTACATTACCCCGATTTTCATGAAACAGTATATGATGAAGCAGGATTTTGACGCCATTGTCAACAGTACATCATACGACGTGTCAAGAAAGAGGATATCAAATTTCTCCACAGATGTTGCCAGCATTGAGGACTATTTTGAGAAATACGGTTTTGCCTTCGATGTATATGATATAAAGGTAAGGACATCGCATTTCCGCCTGGAATTGCTGGAGAAAGCTATAAAGAATGGAACGGTATTCTATACCAGGGCTATAAAAAATAAATATGTTTACATTGCTAAATGGCTCATGGACATCCTCTATAACTTAAGGGCAGAAAAGAATGGGCCGGAAGAGGCTAAAATACTTGATTATATTGAAAAAGGCGTAGATACAGAAGAAAAACTTTCTGAAATAACAGGATTCGATATAAAGATAGTAAAGGCAGTAATTAAGAATTTGCAGTTTAAAATACAGGTGGTAAATGGGCCTGGTGGAAACATCCAGGTTTACAACCCTGAGACAGGGATAGATGTAAACAGCATAATCGAAAAATTCGGCCCTATTACAGGAAGGGAACTTGCAAGATTTTTCTGGATTAATCCTGGAAAACTGGATTATTCCAGGTTTGCTCCCATTTACTTCAGAAACGAAATTTATTACGGGGAGCTTCCTGACGCACCTGAAAATACATCTATAATTGTTAGAAAAAATGACCCTCTCAGCCTGTATCTCGGGAAATATGTAAGGAATGACGATTATAACGCACGGTTTATTTACCATGGTTCTGAAGAAACAATGTTTTACATGGAAGAGAAAGAACCCGGGTTATGGATTGAGAACCTTGATTTCGAAAGTGGAAAAAACACCGGATTTCTTGAGACTATTCAAAAAGCCGCAGAACGTACAGGAATGGATTCTATAATAATTGACAGTGCAGATCAGGGCCTTCTGGATACTGCAAGTGGCTATGGTTACAGGGTTTCAGGCAATTATATCTATAAAGGGGATTTCGAAGTTATAAATATGGACATGGAGGGGCTATTATCTATGGCCGTAAATCTTTATGGATCAAGAAAAGGAACAATGAATTATAACGAACTCACCCGAATATTCTTTGGATTCAGGACAGATATGGAAGCATATTATTCCGGCATCAGGAATGTGGAACTGGAAAATTACTATAGTTCCATGCTTATATATACATTTGACGGGCCATTCAACGTGCAGGCATATGGCACAAAAAATGTCATAGCCCTTTATAAAGCTATCAGGAAACGTGAACTTACAGAGGAAGAAGAGACTGTGTATAAATACCTGATATCAAGGAATGCCACGGAAAACGAATTGGTTAAATCACTAAAAATGAACTCTTTTAAGGTTAAAGAAACTGTAAAATCACTGTACAGCATGAATGCTATTGCAAAGGACAAGTCAAAGAAATATATAACAATAAATGATGAATACACAAGGATAGAAGCAATAGAAATCCTGTTAAGGGAACTGGTAAAGAGAATTGGGTTCTTTGATATAAAAATATACAGGAACATGGTAGGAATTTACACTGATGTAGAATATAAGCTGGTTGTTTCGAAACTTCTGCATGAACATACAATAAGGGAAGTACTGGTACCGGGAGAAAACCGGCTTATCTACATAGGCATAGATTTGCCAGGAAAGGCCATTAAGCATAAAATCTCAAGGATAATCCCTCCGAAGGACATTATAGCTTTAATATTCCCGGATTTCATCAAGCTAAAGTTCCATACGGTGAATAGCTACCTGTTCTTTATGGAGGATTCAATTAAACTTTCTTTCTCTGTTAAAAAAAGTGGCAGGTACCTTGGCATTAAGAATATTGTAGGGGATACCAGCTATAGGGATATGGCGAGAATCGAATTTAACAATACTGGATATATACTGTCAAATTAATAAAATTAAAATACCAACTCTATAAGCGTTCTACATGAATGAAATTTGGAAAAATAGCAGTTTATAACTACTTAAAGGAAAGATGAATATCATTACAGGTATGTTATATATATTCCCCGGATTAGAGATCGAAATACGATTTAATATTAACGTCGATATATTTATAACGTGGTATATGTGAGC
>JAKBQO010000174.1 GCA_021835185.1 Thermoplasmata archaeon | reverse complement strand
TCCATCTCCCCTTGCTCTGGAATACCCAGTCCAGATTCCTTTTATTCAGGAATTCCATCAGATCTTTGGTGAAATACCATATATCCCCAGTAACTACAGAGAAATGCAGTCCTGCAGATATGCATTTCCTGATTGCTTCTATCTGCATCTCTATCTTTGTCCTGTACTCTTCTATCTTCCCTTCATCTTCCAGCTTCTCCTTCCTCCGGTATACCTCAGTGGATACAGGATATATTCCATACCTGCCTGACAGTGCAGATGTTGCTATCTGTATTCCCCAGACAGTCTTTCCAATGGAGTGGTCAAATATCCATCCTGCAGCCTCTATGTTCCTACCCGTCTTTTCCACAATAGTATCATCTATTGCAAGTATTCCGTCTTCCTCTATGGTGTTTATAAGATTGATGTTTTCCTGGAATATGCGATTCTCATCTATCCTGGATGAGAGAAACCTGTTCATATTGGACTGGTTCACATGATCTACAGAGAGAGAATTGAGGTATGCAATGCTCCTTTTGTCGGAGACATGCATTGCATTAACAATTTCCTCAAAGTGCCTGAACAGCCTTATTTCAGGGAAGGCAGCCCTGTATTTTTCCAGAAGCTCTGAAATAATCTGTGGCGATGAATACACCGGAATTTCCATATATCAGACAAATGTATGACAACATCTTAACCTTATGGGAATATTAATTTAATCTTTATTGGACGATACAATTAACGCAAAACTCTAGTGAAGTAATATGTTATTCTTAAAGCAGGTACTGTGATTATGTGCAGATGAGAGACGTAATATAAAGTTTTATAAACCTGATAATGTGTAAATCCTATACTGAATAAATAATAATATTATAGCGGTTCCTGTATCAAAATATCAAATTGAGAAACTGAATTAAAGAACCATATCCTCGATTTTTGTGCTCCTGTATCTTCCGGAATATGTGTTTGCAACTCTTTTCCCGCCATAAAGTGTGGTTGTTTTTTTATGGTCATATCTGGCTGCAACTATCCTCCCTATGGAATCGCCCTTCATAATACCGCCACCGGTTGATCCAGAAACTACTATCATATTAATTTCGTTGAATATGTATGGCATAAAATCTATAGTATTGTATGAATAGTAACCTGCCCACGATGCAGTTATTCTTGAATTCTCGGATGCCGGGAAGTAGTTGTCCAGTATGGGTTTTATGTTATATGTGTAGAAATCCGGCTCCGGTTCGGGGTTTTCAGTAAACGAAAAGTCCCTGTTAAGCTCATCTGCAAGGCTTGTCCAGAATGAATTTGCCTCTGGGTACGGCCTCATGTAGACACCTGTGGGGAATATGGTAAATGGAAACACGCCAGAATCGTTGAAAATATTTTTGTTTATAATTTTCTGTATCCCCTGAGAAGTTATCTGGAATACCTGCCTCTTCTTTGGCCTTAAATGTGAATCAATTCCCACGGGGTTAAGCAGTGAAGTAGTCCACACATCTGTACAGAGCACATAGAAGTCCGATTCAATTATTCCCTTATCTGTTTCAGCATATTTTATTTCTGATTTCTGCCAGTTAAAAGGCTCCCCTGGATAGTTCAGTGCTGTATCTGGAGCCAACACAAGCTTTTTTACAAGAGTATTGAATTGAAAATCAACTCCCATTTCCAGAAGCTGGTCGTAATACCATTTTGACAGAAGATCTGGTTCTATTATTCCTGCATTTTCGTCTATAACTGCTGATTTGATTGATCCTATTCCCATGACGTCCTGGGTGTCCTTATCTATATTTAAATTGAATATTTCAGATATATCTTCATCCACAATCCTTGAATGTGGGTATTTAGATATAAAATTCTTATCCTTTTCATGGTCAAATAGGAAAAGGTACCCGGTATATTTCATTCCAAGATCTACGCCCAGGTCGTTTTGGAGATGTTTATAGAAGTTTATCGCTGTTTGAGCCATAACCTGATTTTCTCTCAATGTAAAGAAATCCCTGAATGCAGCGGCACTTTTTGCTGTGTTGCCCTGCGAAAATGTCTTGAATTTGTCCACTACAAGAATTTTAAGGGATGAATCAATCTTTTTTAGATGGTAAGCCGAACTCAAACCTGTTATTCCTGCACCTACAACAACGATATCATACTTCATATGATTGGAAAATTCACAGGTTTATATAAAGCTATGTTTGGAGAACATAATAAAATGGGATTTTTTAATGATTTCTCCGGATTTATAGGGAACATATTTTCCCTTTTCTTTACTCACTTTTATATAATTTTAATAATTCGCCGCTGTATGCGAAACCTTGTTTTTCCAGTATATCTTTAAGTTTTTCTTCATATACTACATACACCACAATATTTTCTGTCAATGTTTTATATTCATTTACTATGGATGAAACAATATCAGAAATCGATTCTTCATTGCCCATATCATATTTTATGCATCCTATTACGCAGATCTTAATATTGTAAGACAAAACACTGGCAACTCCAACTATTTTTCCATCCAGCGTTTTAATGAATGTATTCTCATTTGGTACCACGCCGAAGGTGGCTACGTATTCTTTAGAATCCTCTAAAGTAACTTTTCTGGCATTTCCGGATTTACATACATAATCCCTTATTTTAAGGCGCATTGCCAATACAGGGGAACATTGAATCCTGAATTTTCTCTTTGCTATGTCAAGGTTTTTGCTATCAATAAACAGTGAGGAATTATTATTAAGATCAATATTTTCTATTGCAACTTTGAATGATCCCCTATTGCCGTAAAACCACATTTCCATTTTATTTTCATCTACTGCAAGTATTCCCCTGATAACGCCGCCGTCATAAATTATCAATGAGTTTCCCCTATCATTTTCCAGCAATGAGTACATTCTGGCATTTTTGTAAGGATCCTTCATCAAAAACTCCCTTGCAAGATACGTATTGTCAGTATTGAATGGAATAACGGATACCATGAATGATAATAGCCTATTCTTAAATTAATGTGACGGAGCCAGATAATATGATTTTGGCATACTATTCGTTATGAACAGTGTAAGGAAATATTATTATGTGCTTTATTAGTAAACAATTTACTAATAATATTTATATATGGTGATGCAATTTTGAGGCAATGCAAGAAAAGTGGATTGCCCTCAGCAATACAACAATAGGGCAACTAATGGCTACCATTAACACAAGCATAATAATAGTGGCACTCCCGGCAATATTTAATGGAATTCATTTAAATCCTTTGCAGGCAAAGTCATTTCCCTATCTTTTATGGCTTATTATGAGTTATATGATCGTTCTCTCTGTGCTTCTGGTCAGCATGGGAAAACTTTCCGATATATTTGGAAGGGTCAGAATATTCAATCTTGGGTTTCTTATCTTTACCGTAGGCTCAATATTGCTGTATATTGCACCAGGAACAGGATATACAATAGCATTGGAACTCATAATATTTAGGATAATCCAGGCAGTGGGCGGAGCATTCATTATAGCAAATACATTTGCAATAATAACAGACAATTTTCCTCCTAAGGAAAGGGGATTTGCTATATCAATAAATAGTGTTGCCGCAGTTTCTGGTGTTAGCCTAGGAATAGTTATTGGGGGAATTCTGGCAACCATATACTGGAGGGACATATTCCTTGTGAGTATACCGAGATC
>JAKBQO010000173.1 GCA_021835185.1 Thermoplasmata archaeon | reverse complement strand
TGAATCCATTGCAGCCAGTGAATCAGTGGGTTTTATGCTAAATATTTTTGACTCCACAACAGGTTTTGGACCCGGTATAATGTGTGAAAGTACCCTGTATATTTCACCGGAATTTCTCATATAATCTATATTGTCCAAGTTTTCTATTCCTTCATATTTTACGTCATTTAATGTGTAATCTAAACCCAGAAGAGCGTTGGCTATAATGACAGTCTTTCTTGCACCATCCAATCCATTAGTATCATCGTGATAGTCCGTTTCAGCTATTCCCATGTTCTGGGCAGTTTTTATTGCCTCGTAAAAGTCAACGTTAGCCATAAGCTGGTTAAGGACAAAATTGATAGTAGAACTTACCTGGCCTTTAAACTCCAGGATCTTTGAGGATTTCAATGAATACCTGTTAAGGTTAAACAAAGGTACTCCACCGCCTACAGCTGATTCATAAAGTATGTGTTTCTTATGTGCGACTGATGATTCCATAATTTCTTTCCAGTGAAGAGCCAGGGGTGCCTTATTTGATGTTACTATATGTTTTCCGCTTTCAAAGGCGTTTTTGTACATACGCATACCTGCAATGCCATCCTTTGTAGCCGGAGACATGTCAACAATTATGTCTGATGGCAGTGAATAAATATCATCTATTTTTATTACCTCTGCAGCCTCATCAAGTTCTTTTCTTTCCTTGTACATTAAAACCTTATCAAGATTGAGCCCCTTTTTATTATAAATTGTAGTTCTTGAATCCGATACTGAGATCACATTAATATCGGAACCAAATTTGTTCTTGAAATACCCATGATTTTCATTTAAAATACCTACTACAGCCTTTCCTATGTGGCCCAAACCAACAAGAGAAACATTCATTCCTGCTAATTATAACTTATTTTATAAAACTTCTTATGCGATTTTATAAGATATAGTTTTTATCCAGTTTCACTAAATATGAAACAATGAATTTTCGGGAAAATATTAACATTATCAAATTTACCTGCAAATGTAATATCTGGCCTTGATAACAATAAATAAAACACATACTGGCAAGAATCCACAATCTAGAGACTGGTGGGAAATTAGAGAGACTAAATTAGAGAGTCAAAAGGCTAAGGCCTTACTTTAAAACAAGGATGAAACAATTACAATTACAATTATCAGAGAACGCATGATTCACTGTCTGAGGAAATGAATATTGTTACACCATAGGAATCATACATAAAAAAGGAAAAAAGGTAATAAAATTAAAAAACATAAATTTAGAGTATATATAAAGGAAATAATTTCAGGAGATAATATGGCCATAAATTCACAATAAAAATTAAATATAATAGTGATATATAAAGGATATTATGATTTTAGTGACAAATGATGATGGCTTTAATGCTGTTGGCATAAAACAGCTATATAAGAATGCCTCCATAGTGGATGAGGCAGTTATGGTGGCACCTGACAGTATGAGAAGTGCCTCTGGAATGAGTATTACCTTTACAAAACCAATGAGAATACAATCACTTGAAAAATCTGGAATTAATGGGTATTCGGTATCCGGTTACCCGGCAGATACAATTACGGTGGCACAGAACGTGGTACTGAAAAACAGGAAGATAGACCTTGTAGTTAGCGGCATTAATTTGGGTTCCAATATATCTCTGCGCTCAATATATGCCAGCGGAACAATATCTGCAGCAATAGCAGCTGCATTGAAAGGTATAAAATCAATGGCATTTTCAATGGTGACAGATCAGATAAATGCCAATGACGATTCTGATTTTTATAAGGCTGGGATATATTCAAGATATATAATGGAGGCATTCAAAAATGTTGGGTATCCTGAAAATGCTGATATACTGAACATAAACTTTCCAGAAAAAATTACAGATGACACAAAAATAAAGGTAGTCCCCATGGCACACAATGTATTCCATGACTATCTTGAACACAACAAAGACCCAAATGGAAAGGATTACTACTGGCTCGGGAATACAATGGAAAAACAGGATGACAAAAACACAGACTACTATGTATTGATGGAAGAGAACAATATTTCTGTCACACCCCTCTCCATACATGGACATACTGTAACAGATTATGAACCCACAAAGAGATTTTTTGCTGAAATAACCAAAAATATTCTTGAAAATGAAGATGGCATAATATAATTTTTCTAATCAAAAGAATACTGGTCGGGCCATATCATGCGAAAGCCTGAAGGATACCTGTTTCACAGGCAGAACTTACACATACATATGGACTTATATTATCTCCATGAGGCTTGAATTCTCTGTGCTCTACAGTACTTTTCCATAGTAGTTAAAGCCTTATTTAAATATTCTATTCCGGATTTATCCACATTATAAACTTAGTGTGATTCTTTCTGGCAGATTAATGTGTAAAGCAATAAAATGCAACATATATATGGTTGAAATTTATAAACCAGAATGATAGAAATCCGGAATCTTGAAAAAGAATACGGAAAGAACCAGAAAGCACTGGATTCTATAACACAGGATCTGGAGGGTGGCATAATTTCCATAATAGGAAGGAACGGTGCAGGGAAGACTACATTATTAAGAATATTATCAACACAGCTTAAGTCATCATCTGGAGAGGCTTATATTGATGGCCTCAGCATTAACAAAGACATGAAAAAGATCAGGAACAGAATAGTGAGTATCCCACAGGAAGCTGCTCCAATAGGGATACTTACAGCATATGAACAGGTTTTTATGTACCTCACCGGAAAAGGATTTTCCTTTCATTCCGCTAAGCAGGAATCAATAAGGGCATTGAAAAGTGTGGGAATGGATAATAAAATGCATGTCCCCACAGATGAACTATCAGGTGGAATGAAAAGAAAAATGTTCGTTGCAATGGCACTTGGTTCCAATGCAGAAACAGTGTTTTTAGATGAGCCCACCACCGGGCTTGATCCCCTGTCGAGAATGGAAACATGGGGTGCCATAAAGGAACTTACAGGAAATGTGGTATTGACAACACATTACATGGAGGAGGCAACAGAACTGTCAAAAAAAATATATATGATGGATTCTGGAAAATTTATCGGGTCAGGCACTGCAGATGAACTTCTTTTTGAATTAAGGGAAAAGGTAAGAATAGAGTCCAGACAGCAGATGCCAGGATCGTATAATATCGGTAATATATATATAAAATATGTTGACAGATCTGACGTATCGAAATATGAAAACGTTTATTATTCAATAAAACAAATTTCTATTGAAGATTTATTTATAATAAGGGGTGTCAACCTTGAATCTTAGATTTATAATAACAATGGCGTGGTATTACGGTGTCAAAACAATATTCCGGGGTCCGTCATACCTAATAGCTTCCCTTGCAACTCCCCTCACATTGCTTTTCCTTGTGTTCGTGTTAAGCCATGGCGCACTTGTTAAATTTGCGATTGTTGGCGGGTTAATAGCATTCGTGGGAACGGTTGGACTTTCCGGTGCAGGAGATTCAGCGTTTTTCAGGCTTCAACTGAGAATACAGGATCTCTATGTGCCAAGCAAGGTCTCACCCTTCGATTATATGGCTGCATTTACATTAAGCTATCTTGTTTTTTCAGTACCGGGAATAATTCTATACATCTATCTGGGTTCTGTGTATCATCTTTTCAATTCCTATGACTCTGTAAT
>JAKBQO010000172.1 GCA_021835185.1 Thermoplasmata archaeon | reverse complement strand
TCCGATCTATATATCGAGCCGCAAGGGACATGCTGTTTCCTGATCCGGTTATTTTTTTCTCCTTTTGGAAAGTTCGTTCATTATATCTGAAAGTTTTACTTCTTCATATGAGAGGTATACAAGCAGATGGTAAAACAGGTCCGCAGTTTCATAAATAATCCGATCCCTGCCCTGGGCAAGTATTGCCTCTACAGCTTCCTCACCTACCTTCTTCTTTATATTTTCTTCACCAGATTCGAAAAGTTCAGTTGTATATGAATTCTGCCGGGGATTTTTCCTTGTTTTATCGATTAATGATTCTAATTCGAGAAGAACTTCCATAGAATAATCTATATCACTTCTCCCTGCAGGCTTCCCAAATTCCCTGAAGCAGCTTTTTGTTCCGAGATGACATGCTGGGCCTTTCTGTCCTACCAGAAACAGAAGTGAATCGCCATCGCAGTCTATCATGATATCCTTTATTTCCTGTATATTCCCACTTGCCTCGCCCTTCATCCTTATCCGCTGCTTGCTCCTCGAGTAATAGTGCATAAGTCCCGTTTCTATACTTTTCCTGTAGGCTTCTTCATTCATGTAGCCAAGAGTTAAAACTTCCCTGGTTTCAAAATCCTGTACAATTACGGGCATAATGCCCTCAAATTTTAAATCATAATCTGACATTTATACCATTCTCCTTAAGATATGCCTTGATGTCATTTGCCGTATATTTTCCCTCATGGAATATTGACGCCGCAAGCGCTCCATCTGCTCCTGCCTGGAATGCTTTCATGAAATCCTCAGGAGAACCTGCGCCACCTGAGGCAATAACCGGTATGTTTACCATTCCCGTTATTTTTTCAATAAGTGAAGTGTCAAAACCGTTCTTGGTACCGTCTGTGTTAATGGAAGTAACAAGGAGTTCCCCGGCACCAAGACTTTCTGCTTTTTGTGCCCAGGTAACTGTATCCATTCCTGTGTTTACGGTACCTCCATGAGTGTATACATAGTATCCATCCTTAGTGCGGCCTGAATCTATGGCTATGACAGTATTGGCACTTCCTATCATATCTGATATTTTTCCAATTATTTCAGGATGTTCCACTGCATATGTATTTATGAATATGCGATCAGCACCATTCCTGATTATGCTTACCATATCATCTATATTTTTGAGCCCTCCACCCACAGTAAAGGGTATGTATATCTCAGATGCCACCCTTTTTGCAAGGCTGGCCAATATGCTTCGATGTTCATTTGTTGCCCTTATGTCAAGAAAGACAAGTTCATCTATGCCCTCTGATTCATAACGTTTTGCCAGCAGGACAGGGTCACCTGAGTCATGGATATTCTCAAATTTTATTCCCTTTACAACTCTCCCGCCTGCAATGTCCAGTGCACCTATTATTCTCTTTGCAAGCATTTTAATTCCTCCATACCTATATTTCCATTGTATAGCGCTTTTCCTATTATGGCACCGTTAAATCCAATATTTTCAAGTTTCTTTAAATCCTCAATAGAGTTTATCCCACCTGCGTAGATAAAATAACCATCGTCCCAGAATTTTTCAATAGTGCTTATATGACCGGTGCCGTCACTATTTATTGAGGTAAAAATGAAACGGTTTGCAATACCCTGGACCTCCCTATAGAAATTTCTGTAGGTGATTTTTGTTCCATTTGCCCATCCATTGTATTTTATGTAGCCATTGTATGCATCTATGCTGATTGTTATATTTTTATATTTTCCCGCAGCCTCTTCAAGAATTTTTCTGTCAAGGGATGCGGTTCCTAGAATAATGCTATCTACACCCATCTTGTAACCTGAATCAATGGATTCCATTGTCCTGAATCCTCCACCGACCTGCATAAATGATTTTACATTTTCCCTGATATTTTTAATAGCGTTCCTGTTTGCGGTGTTTCCAGTGAATGCCCCATTAAGGTCAACTATATGGAGATTTCCTGATATTTCTGAAAAATCTATGGCAAATTTCAGCGGGTCACCGAATGATTCTTTTCTTTTTATATCTCCATTTTCCAGGGATACTGCTTCTCCGTTGTATATGTCAATTGCAGGGTATATATCTATCATTTTAATCCCCCGAAGTTTTTCAAAACACGTACTCCGTTCTCCCCAGATTTTTCCGGATGGAACTGGACACCGTAAATATTTCCGTACCCTATCCCGGAGGCAAATGTATTTCCATATTCGGTTTCCATGATGGTAAATTCATTTTCTGGAACATAATATGAATGCATAAAATAAAAGAATGAATTATCCGGTATACCCTGCATAATTAATGATGGTGCCTTTAATGATACATTGTTCCATCCCATGTGAGGAGTTTTAACACCTTTAAATTTCTTAACCCGCCCCTTAAGAATTCCTAAACCTTTTCCAGATCCCTCCTCGCTGTCCTGGAAGAGCATTTCCATGCCAAGACAAATGCCCAGATAGGGAATTCCGGATTTGATCTTGTCCATTAGCACACCTTTTATAGGTTCTATAACATTTGAAACATACTGGAATGAGCCGACACCGGGGAAAATTATTTTTTCTGCTTTTTCTATCTCATAGGGATTGCTGGTTATGGTTCCCCCAACAACTCTATTTATATTTGACAGGTTACCTGTATTTATGTCTATTATAGCTATCATAGCATCCCCTTTGTGCTTCTTGTATATTTTGATTCTTCCAGTGCAGTTCCAAGAGATGCTCCCAGAGCCTTGAAAACGTTTTCCGTTATATGGTGCGAATTTATACCACTGAACTTTATTATGTGTAGTGTCATGGACATCGTCCTTGCAAGTGCCCACAGAAACTCATAGAGGAGATTCAGTTCAAAACCTTCAGCATCACGGAACTCTACCTGGAAGTTGAAATACGCCCTTGAAATGTCCAGGGAAACCAGTATAAGTGATTCGTCCATGGGCATTGTTGCGCTTCCGAATCTTTTTATGGGCCTTCCACCAATGGAGGCTGACAGTTCCTTGCCTATTGTGATTCCCAGGTCCTCCCATAGGTGGTGCCTGAGGTCAAAAGAACATTTTATCTGTACATTCCTGCCCATGTAGAAAAATAGTGTACGCATCATATGGTCCAGTATGGGGTCTCCTGTTTCTATAATGGTATTTTCGGAATCAATATTTACCTCTATTTCTGTTTCCCGTGTATTCCTTATCATGACCTTACCTCCATGGATTTGTAATGAAGAGGCATTCCCTCTATTTTCGCAAGTTCCATTCCAAGTTCACGATCTTTCATAAAATCCTCCCTGGAGACGCTTGCAAAGGATGTTTTTTTCATAAATTCATCCACTGTAAGTGCTGAAGAAAATCTGGAAGTGCCACCAGTTGGCAATAAATGATTAACTCCAAGGAAATAATCGCCGGCAGGTACCGGTGCATACTCTCCAATGTATATGGCTCCTGCATTTTTGATTCTGCTAAATATTTCCATAGGGTTAGATGCCTGTATTTCCATATGTTCGGGGGCTATTTCATTTGCCTTTGATATGAGTTCCTCCATGCTTTTAAAGGCCATTATTTCTATTCTGCCATTTTCACCTGTAGATGGAACCTCACCGGTGGTCAGTAGCCATGCCTTTGATGTTATGCCATGTTCAAGCTGTGAGTTCAGGTCAGCCATTATATATTCATTATTGCCCGTGCCATCAGAGATTACC
>JAKBQO010000171.1 GCA_021835185.1 Thermoplasmata archaeon | reverse complement strand
TATCAAGTATATCAGGATTCGAGAAATCTATTTTTTCGAATGGTATTGATCCCTTTTTAATATTAAATTTATTAATTTTGAGGACGTCATTAAATGTTGCATTTTCTAAATTTTCTGAAATCCCGAATGTTTGCCATATGCTTTCAGCTGCAGATGGTACATATGGATATAGCATTGCAGTGAGATATTGCCCTATTTTAAGCGATACATATAATTTCTCATTAAGCTTTTCCATGTCTTCCTTAATAAGTTTCCATGGTGCAGATTCTGTGAAGTAATTATTTGCTGCCATAACAATTTCCAGCCATATTGATATGCCGCGTTTGATATGGATACCGGAAACCTCCATGCTGTATTCAGAAAATTTGTCTTCAAGGAATTTCATCATTTCACGGTCTTTCGCATCCATTGTTTCTGGCTCATGCGGTGATAAGCCATTTTTTTCTATGAAGCTTTCTACACGGTATATATAATTGCCATATTTGTCAATAAGTTCAGAGTTGACCTTAAGCTGGAATTCATTCATTGAAAAATCAGAGTCTCCTGTTTCAGGGAGTACAGATGACATATAATAACGCAGTGAGTTTTTATCCACAAATTTCAGCATTTCATCCACAGTGAACCCTATGCCCCTGCTTTTTGAGAATTTTTCCCCCTCAAATCTCAGATATTCATTGGCTGGAACATTATATGGCAGATTAAACCCTCCATGGGCAAGCAGCATAGCAGGCCATATTATTGTGTGGAACGGTATGTTGTCCTTTCCGATAAAATAATATGATTTTATGTTTTTATCCATCCAGAATTCCTTCCAGTAATCTGGCTTTCCAGTTTCTTCAGAATACACTCTGGCTCCAGTTATATAGCCTATAAGTGCTTCGAACCACACGTATATTTTCTTATTTTCATAGCCTTTTAAAGGTATTTTTACACCCCAATCCAGATCCCTTGTTATTGCACGGGGATGTAACCCTTCTCCTATAAAATTCTGTGTGAATTTCAGGACGTTCGGCCTCCAGTAGGTCTTTGAATCAATGAATTCTGCCAGCTTTTCCTGCAGGGAATCAAGTTTAAGGAAAAAATGGTCTGTTACCCTGAAAATAGGGCTGTTTCCTGTCATTTTACATATAGGGTTAATAAGTTCTATGGGATCGAGAGTCTGCCCACAGTTATCACACTGGTCCCCTCTGGCTTCCTTATATCCGCAATAGGGGCACTCGCCTTCAATGTACCTGTCAGGCATGAATTTATTGATTTCAACACAGAATGGGGATATCATATATCGCTTTACAAGGTATCCTTTTTCCAGCAGGTTAATAAAAAATTCATCTACATCCTTTACATGCTCGGGGTCACTGGTTCGGGTAAACTTATCAAATATGATATCCAGTGAATTGAATGAATTTATCTGTTCAATATGATATTTATCCGCAATTTCCTGGGGTGGCACATGATTTTTTTCGGCACTGATTGTAATAGGAGTTCCATATTCATCGCTTCCAGAGATAAATAGCACTTCATTTCCTGACATTCTATTAAATCTCACGAATATATCGGCACCTAAATATGCACCGGCTATGTGCCCCAGATGCAATGGCCCATTTGCGTAGGGAAGTGCACAGTTTACCAGAATCTTTTCCCGTTCCATTCTTGTGTAGTATACACTAAAATTTAAGTTTTTATTATCTATCTATTTTCTTTACTTCATCGTCAAATAGATATACAAATTTGTTCAGGAATTTATCGAATATAATTATAAGGACCATTCCAGAAAAAAGGAATAATAAGGCAAATACATTTGCTTTTTCAAGAATAAAAACAACGGCTATCCCCATAGCAGGTGGATGCATTGCACGGGCCTCTACAAGGAGCATTGCAATTATAGTTTCCACTATTGCAAGGGTATAATAAATCCCTATATAGGGTTCTATAAACGCACCGGCTATACCGATGGCACCGGATATTATATAACTCACCACAAATTTTGAAAGGCGTGATGATTTCTGTTCAGGTTCCATGAAAAGCAGGAAGCAACTGGAAGCAAAGGATGAAAAAACAATAAATTTGGCTATTGGAATGATGTATATATGCAGCAGGGATAAAAATAAAATTGTAAATGTTATGGTTATACCTATGAATATAGCCGGTATTATGCTGTTTCTAAGCCGTACTATACTCTTGCCAGGTTTCTCCATTGAAAATAGATATGTTAATAGTTTATCAACATGTTGCCTACTTTATATTTTTTAGCTGGTCTATTGTTTCCTGGACAGCCACATCAACGGATTCGTCACTGGTATACCTGCTCTTCCACCCTGTGGATAGTAGCTTATCTATAGCAAGATGGGTAATTTTTATATCTCCTTTCCATCCCCTTCCATTTATTCCGCCTGTGAAACGGTATTTTACATTTTTGAGGCCCATTCTCTTTACTACATAATCTGCAATGGTTTTTACCGATGTTGTTTCACGATTTCCCAGATTAATAATATCCGTTCTTGTTAATTTTTCATGGACGTATATCATTGAATCCACACAGTCTTTTACATGCATGTATGATTTTTTCTGTGTGCCATCGCCCAGTATTTCAAGTTCATCAGGACTTTTCAACAATTTATTTATAAAATCATATATAACTCCGTGGGTAGAGTTTTTACCCACTATGTTTGCAAATCTGAAAATAGAGCCTTTAAATCCGTAATAATGGGAGTAAGCTGTAATGAATCCTTCATTGGACATCTTCGATGCCCCGTATGATGATATGGGCATATAGGGCCCATAATTTTCTGGTGTAGGCATGATCGATGCTTCGCCATACACCGTGGATGAGGATGCAAATAGTATGTCTTTAACATCATATTTTCTCATGTATTCCAGGATGTTTTCAGTTGCAACAACGTTATTTTGAAAATCTTTTGTCGGGTCCTGTGAACCATACCTGACGTCGGAATTGGCTGCAAAGTGGATAACTGTGTCAATGCCTTTTAATGAACCGTAATCAAATGAAAGCAGGTCTGTGTTTATAAAATGAAAGTTTTTGTTTTCCATAAATTGTGTTATGAAACGATTTCCAACATGGTTGTTAAGGTTGTCCAGTACTGTTATATTGTTGTCTGGCAATAGTTTTTCGACCATATTAGAACCTATGAATCCTGCTCCCCCAGTAATAAGTATGTTTTTCCCTTGCATGGATGTAGATAGCCTGATAAATAATAATTGTTTTTATATTAAAAATTAATAGGGTAACTATGACATATTATTTCAAATGTAAAGATTTGGGATGGAATTGCTCATTCGAGAACCACGCAGAGAAAAGGGAGGACATATTTCCCAGGATAAGGATCCATTTCCATTATGCACATGCAACGAACGATATAGATGAGGAAACAATGAAAAAAATTGAATCCGTCATATATGAGGGTGAAGAATACAAAGGGGAAATATGAAAGTTGAGAAATTAAAGGGTTTCAGAGACCACTATCCGGAGGATATGGAAGTAAGGAATTACTTTTTCAAGAAAATTACAAACGCTGCTGAGAATTTTGGTTATCAGCTGATTGATTTTCCAAGCCTTGAACCACTTGACCTGTACAGGCTTAAATCAGGGACAGAGATTGTCAACCAAACTTTTTCATTTACCGATAAAGGTGGCAGGGAGGTTACAATGATACCGGAAGCCA
>JAKBQO010000170.1 GCA_021835185.1 Thermoplasmata archaeon | reverse complement strand
GGAGCCTTGTCAATGATAATACTAATATCGATACTTGGTCGGTTAAAACCGAAGTTGGTGGAAAAATTTGACACGTTAGGCGCTATTCTTCTTACTGTATGGGTTTCTTTGTTGATTTTCCCACTGGTGGAAATGGTTTATTCTGGGTGGAGGCTATCCGATCCATTAACCATTCTTTTCTTGAGTTTAGCTCTTCTATCATTCTTCTTTTTTTTATACGTGGAGACCAGAATTGCACCAGCGCCTTTAATACCAATTAGAATGTTCAAAAAGAAGACGATAACCGCCGACAGTTTTCTCAGTTTCTTTAGAGGGGGTGTAATATTCTCCTTGAGCACTTTCATTGCTATATTCGTAACAGAAGTTCTTGTTGGAACAGCCGATACACTGAGGGATGTCCTTTATGGTTTCGTGGTTCCCATGGTGGTGGGGTCAATAGCAGGAGGTATGTTATTGCCCAAATTTTCATATAGAACGTTGTGCGTTGCTGGAATGGTATTAATGACACTGGGTTTCGTCCCTCTTATGACAATTTCACCAGCTACTCAACCTTATATTTTCTTCGGTCCGTTCCCGGTTTTTGGCCTTGTCGAGGGATTGATTCCTATTGGATTTGGAATTGGCTTCACTATGTCTGGAACCACGATTTCAGCCCAATATTCAACTGAACCGAGAGACATCGGTGCATCAACCTCTATCGTACAATTTATGGGTAATATTGGTGGAAGCGTGATTCTTTCCACACTTACGGTATTTCTTTACTTAAAATATAAGAGTTTGAATTCAGTATCCACTATTGGGTCAGTGAAACTAAATCAATACGGCATTAACGGGATTGCCATGTCTTCCGCAATGAGTGAATCATTCTTTATTTTGCTTATATTATCCCTTGTCGCTGTAATCTGTGCGTTCTTTATAGAAGGACATCTTCCAGTTGTGCTTCAGAAGAAGTAAACAAAGAATTCCATATCCTTAAAGGTTGTAGCATGACTTTCGAGAAGAGGGTGATGAACAATATAATGCAGAAGTCCTTTTACACTGATTGAAATGTTAATTCTTCAAAAATTATGTTGGTACGGCACTCAATATTTTTCCGGGATAGGGTATCTGCATCTTATCAATTGTATTCCTGGCATTTTCTAATTCAAATGTAAGCGTAATTATTGCCATCTAATGTCATGGCCGGTATTGCCTTCAATATTGACAGCATATAAGATATAACACGTAGGAGAACATGATCCTCTCTCCTCTTACAATTATAATAGTTTATTATACCATCTAATTGCCCACCAAAAATTAACTATTTATTCTCTCATTCAATGAGGATTCATGACCGATATTAAAGAGTTGCAGGAAATAACAAAGGAATTCATAGACAAACGCGACTGGAGAAAATTCCACACAATCAAAGATCTTGCAATGAATTGTTCAATAGAATCCAGCGAACTTATGGAAATTTTTTTATGGAGAAACAGTGAATTTGAAAATAATATACTGACCGGGAAAGACAAGGATTCACTTGAAATGATAAAAAACGAGGTTTCTGATATTTTATTTTCATGCTTTGCAATAGCGGACCACCTTAAGTTTAATCTTGAGGATGCCTACAGGCAAAAAATGAGCGAACTGGACAAAAGGTATGATGTTAAAAATGTAAAGGGAAAGCTGGTGAAAATTCCGTCTCCAGATAACATGAAGAAGGATGACCACAATTAAATCAACAATTCATTTTTGATGTAAAGGTCATAGAATCTCGTTCCTTTATTCATTAGCTGATCTGGTGCCCCCTCTTCCAGTATTCTTCCATTGTCAATGTAATAGACATAATCAGAATTTATTATGGTTTCAAGATGGTGTGCTATTATAATTATTGTTTTTCCTTCCATAAATTTGAATATTGCATCCTGAATTATACCCTCGTTCTTCATGTCCAGCTGCGAAGTCGCTTCGTCCATAATAATTATCTGCGGGTTGTTCACTGCGGCCCTTAATATGGAAACGGCCTGCCTCTGGCCCTCGGAAAGGTTTGTACCACGCTCACCCACTTCAGCATACAAGCCCAGGGGGCCAATAATACTTTCCAGGCCCAGTTCTGAGATTTTTTGGAGAACAGCATCTTCCGGTATGGATGAATCTGCAAATCTAACGTTATCCAGTATTGTCCCATCAAACAGAAAGGGATCCTGAAGAATTACACCAAAAAGTTTTCTGTATTCCAAGGTATTAAAATCATTTATGTCTATGCCGTCCATATATATGGTGCCTGCATCAGGTTTATAAAAATTCAGGATTAGATTAGATATGGTTGTTTTGCCTGCCCCAGTTTTTCCTATTATGGCAATTCTCTGACCTTTCTGAATAATCATCGAAAGATTATCAATAATCCTTTCCTGACCATATGAGAACGTAACACTGCTCAGCATTATATCCCTACTGAAAGCTGGTGTTTTCTCTCCATTGACCTTATAGTCCTTTTCTTCATCTATTATCCTGTAAATCCTCTCTATGGCAATAGATGAGGACTGGTATGAGTTATAGAACTGGGATAGCTGAACTATGGGGTTAAAAAAACCCTGAACGTAAACGATAAAGGATACAAGAATTCCGATGCTTATAATCTTCCCAAAAACCTCAGTTCCACCTTCATACAGGACAATCATTATTCCAAGGCCCTCTATCACTTGAACTATGCTGGAAAATAGTGATGTGAGCCGCACTGCCTTCAGATTTGCATAGTAATTATTAGAATTTACAGTATCAAAGTTGCCATTGAATACATTTTCTGTACCTGAACTTTTAACTGCTTTTATTCCATTAATAGATTCGCTGACATTGCCAGTCAGCTCTGCTATCCTTCTCCTTACATTCATATAATTGAATTTTATTTTCTTATTCATAAGAAATATCGTCGCAAGGAGCATGGGTATTATAATTATGGCATACACAGTGAGAATGGGGTCAAGATAGACCATAATGAATATGGAAGCTATGATTCCCGCTATGCCTGCAACCACCTGTGGAAGCTGGAATGTCAGGAAATCAGATAATGTTTCCGCATCATTTGTTATCCTGCTTATAATCTGCCCTGCATTCTTTCCCGCATAGTATTTTAATGGGACATACTGGAGATTTTTGAATGCCCGGTCCCTGAGATCTTTTATTACCGCCTGGGATGTATTCATCATATACTTTGTTCTTCTGTTTTCGGCTCCATAGTTAACTAAATATATGCCAAGATACAGTATAGCCAGCACTATAAGTATTTTAAATTTCAGTGCTATTATAGAATCTGTGGCAATACCTATTAGATAAGGCCCAATCATTGCAATAATAGATGATCCCAGTATGGATGTAATTATTATAGCTGAATTTCGTTTGTATGCAAGTATTTCCCTGAGAAGCCTTATAAAATAGTTATTCAATGGCATCACTCCTGAATTTCCTTGCAAATAGGTCTGAGAAATACCCATTTTTATTTATAAGTTCCTTTATGTCTCCATACTCCATGATGGTACCCTTTTCCAGGACATATGCCTTTTCTGCCAGCATTACCGATGAAAGTTTATGGCTTATGATTATTGTGGTCTTTCCACTGATAAACCCTTCAATAGTGCTTAGAAATTTTGTCTCTGTGTCTGCATCCAGGTTTGATGTTGAATCATCGAATATGATAATTTGTGGATTC
>JAKBQO010000169.1 GCA_021835185.1 Thermoplasmata archaeon | reverse complement strand
AAAGAGGTTTGTTAACACTGTTAACAGAAATCTTAACCTAGTGTATTATTTTAGTTATGCCTAATAGGTGTCATGCTTCATTTTTTCCCGGAGTAATAGAAAAAGCAA
This sequence comes from Thermoplasmata archaeon, assembly GCA_021835185.1. The sequence goes on along the minus strand of JAKBQO010000169.1, from coordinate 3,581 downwards.
TCAATTCTATGGATAAAAACGATTATTCAGCGGCGATGAACCAGATAGACATGGCTATTGCATCAGACCCCTCAAATCTGCAGTACCGTTCTGTTAAGGTAAACCTTCTGGTTGAAATGAAAAACTATCATGGTGCACTGAAGGAGCTCCAGGCAATGGAAACGATGGATCCAAATTTATCAGTTATTTATTGCCTCGAAAGCCAGTGCCTACTCAATCTCGGCCGCAATGATGAAGCAATACAGGCCGCTGACAAGTCGCTCAAATATGACCATTCTTATTTTCCGGCTTACAGCAATAAGGCAACTGCCTTAATGAATATGGGATTTTTAAGCGATGCCATCGAAACCTATTATGAGGCAATAAAACTTAATCCAGAGGATGCAGATTCACATGCATCTCTGGCTGACCTCCACTTGAAAATGGGTAATTTTGCATCAGCAGGGGAAGAGGCTAATCTTGCGATTAAAATGCAAAGTGATAATATAACTGCGAATAATGTTCTTATTTCTATAGCCAAATCTACGGGAAATGTTGAATCCTACATAAAATCTTTAAGCAATGCGTATTTGAATACTTTTGATGAGGAATATATATTGCAACTCACTAACTGCCTGTACGTTTCCGGAAGAATAGTGGATGCAAAGAAAATAGCGGAGAGATTTTATAAAATGTATCCAAACAATATTGGTTTTCTGGACAATCTGGCACGTATATACCTGCTGGAGAACCGATTTGACAGATCCGAAAAAATTTATAATTATTTCTTATTAGCAAACAATAATTTATACGCCAATTTAAGATATATCACATTTTTAAATGAGGCAGAAAAATATTCAGAAGTACTAAAAAAGGTTGATAAGTTAATAAAAAAATATCCTGACAGTGAAGGATTTGTATATAATAAATTTTATGCCCTTTCCCTTACAGGTGACCATAAGAATGCAATTCTTATAATAAAAGGACTTTATACCCAGAATCCACACTCAATTTTCTATGCCATAGAATATGCCATTGAGATGATTTTTCTTGGAAATTATACAGAATCCCTGAGAGTATTAAATAGTCTGGAAGGCAAAAATAATATTCCTGAACTATTTATTGCTCTTTGGACTGTTTATCTTCTAATGAATGAACCTGAAGCCTCTACCAAATATGCCATAGAAGCCATAAAAAATATGGTAGATGATGATTTTCTTGCTGAATTTCCAGAGCAAGTTATAGATAGCTACCTGGACATTGGATGGGTATCTGAGTCTCTGGACTTTATTGATAAAATAATAGAGATGACGGAAGGGGAACTGAGAGATATATGCATTGCCTGCAAAGCATGCCTGTTGGGAACTGATAATTATGGTGAGGGGCATAAAGCATTGCAGGGTATTGGTGATAATGCAAAAATACGGCATATCCTGTATAATATACTTAAATTCAATAATCCGGCAGTCAAAAATTTCATTAAAATGTATATGAATGAGAAAAATTGAGATCAATAATACATAATTACACGTTTATTGACGTATCCGATATTCACAAATTTTATATATCATATTTATGCTTAACATATAATGCCTGAAATATATGTAAAAGATGAAATATACAAAAATATAATGGAGAGCCATGGAGATGTATCCAAATTTGTTAATAATTTTTTAAATCAGTATCTGAATGCATTTAAACAGGAAAGTACTGATGCTATGACTTTTTATACAAGGCACGGAAACGGAGATTAACTTTCCAGGCTATATCATGTTAAGGCTCGGATTCCTAGGGAATAAATGAATTGCAATTATCTATTGTTTGATTAAACATTAAATTAGAAGTGAGTCACTAGAATAAGTCCTTATAAATGGAATTATGGCGATTGTTTCCGTAAAATACTCTATACGCGGTTGATTCCAGTAAGGAATTATGAAGATAGTGGTATATACTGATTGCACGTAAACAGTGATCTGTGCAAATGGAGCGTTCATACCTTAAAGAGGTAGCTCGGTAATTGCCAGTGCCCTTAAGACTTAGTAACAAGTTCTTGCAAAACCCTTCGAACTGTGAGGAATGAAGAAAAAAACTTTGGTTGAGTAAAGCATAAACAGGCTTTTATCTATAGTGGACGGACAATGCATGTGTCATCTCATTCAAAAGAATGTAAAATTCACGTTAAATAGATGAGGACACAACAATCTAGCGGAAAAACTCAATCTGGAAAGATGGTTTGTCAGATAAGAGACAGTAGTTTTTCTATGAGTTCTTTGCCATCCTTATAAGAGACACGATCCAGCGATGAGTTTTCCTCTATAATTCCCTCTTCCATGAATCCTCTTAGGAAATCAAACTTGGATATGATTAGAGATAACAAATCAAATCGGGCAAATTGAAATGACCGGCTCTGAAGCAATGCAAGAATATCACCGCAATCCTTGATAAACTTCTCATTTAAGTGGTCTTTATTCAGAGTAGTTTCAGAAGATAAATCATAGTATCTGTCCCATGCCGCCTTCAATTTTAGTAATAAGAGCATTGCGATCTCCGGAACAATGACTTGAAAGCTGGACTCAAAGGAATAGGAAATATTAGTTGTCTTAGTTTCATATTCTATTTCTTCTAAATTGAGTATTTTGCCTGTTCCGTGGAATCGATCTTTTTTTGGAAGAAAATCTAGATAAATTTCACCAGAATCTAAACTCTTTAAAAAGAGTGTGTTTCCTTCAGGATCTTTTTCTTTACTATAATGCCTGGTGGAGTATAGATGTTCTTTCAATGAGTCTTTAAAACGAGTAGTCGCGATCAAATCGATATCGAGCGAATATTTCCAGGGGTTAACTGAGTGAACTGCCCATCCTCCAATGAGAATTATATCACCAGTTCTATAGCCACTATTTCTAAGACTCCAGTTAAAGATGTGCCTGAGTTCTTCAAAAGAATCACTGGCCAGATTAGTTTCACTGGATTTTTCATTTGCAAATGTTGCCCACCAGGTCCTTTGCGGCTATCCTTCCATCCATTCCCAATCCTGTGAGGTCCAGTATATTCTGGCAAATATCTACAACTCGTATACTATTGAAAACCTTCGAAGACTTCATGACGTTTCTATCTGGCACGTATACCTTCAAGCGACAACCACCTGCTTCTTTTTCAGAATAGGTTCGAATGAACGCTCTGTCAGATGGGTTAGGAAGATAGATATATACAGTATCTTCCCTCATTATAGAAGATCCATATGAAATGGCTGACGAATGGGCTGTGAAAGCATAATCTATTCCAAGTCTGTTAAGATTCATGGCGACTTCAGTTACACACTGGGTTCCTGTATGGAAATTTGTGTTTATTGTCTCCACAAGCAGACCATCAAGGGCTCTTTCCCACGAAACTACGTTTAGAAGTTTGTCCAAGTCTTTGATTCTTAAGATATAGTCAGTAGTTATTATTCCAGAATTTTTAAGCTCATGAATTATGGTATTTACCCAGCCGTATGAAACACCAGTTTTTTTGGAAATGGCAAGGATACTGGGGGACTTATCGCTCATTAATGAGCAGATAACTCTCCATGCCTTTTCAGAGGTGATCCTTGATTTTGTTGTCGT
>JAKBQO010000168.1 GCA_021835185.1 Thermoplasmata archaeon | reverse complement strand
TCCGATCTGTAAATTTCTTTCTTTGGCACGTTCAAGCAATTCATCCATCATAGTTTTTATTAGCTCTATTCCTTCCTGATCGTTCTTCTTTCCCAGGTAGAATGCCTGGCGGATTATCTCTATTATTGGATGCCCTATATCCTTTATAATATTTTTTAATAATGTGTAATCCTCAACATCTGTAAACACGTTTATATATGGGAATTCACGGTCAATGGCATCAAAAATTGCCTGATCCCGCACTTCCTCATTAAGGTCCAGAACATTTCCAACAAATTTTTTCCCTTTTTCTGTTAAATGATAATATTTCTTCCCATTTCTAACGGAAAAATCTATGAAATTATCCGATAACAACCTGTTTAAGACAGGAATCAGTGCTCCGTTTGAGATATTTTTTCCCGTTGCAGAATTATAGAGTTTTCTGGAAAGGCCGTACCCTGTCATATCTTCAAGGTTCAGGATGTAAAGTATTCTAAGGGAATAATCGTTCATATAAACCAATTTCCAGGATATTTAAATATTTATGGTTTCTTCCCGGAACCATTATTATTTTTCTCTTTAGCTTTTTCACTGCCAGCATTTTTTGATTTCCTGTTTTTCTTTCTTGTGTGCAGCACCGCTGCCCCTATTGCACCAAGAATGATGATTATCAGTGCTGCCATGCCTGCATATAGTGGTTCCGTTAATGTGTTGCTTATTTGCTGTGTTGTTGTAGGAACAATTTTCTGGTTGTAAGTGTACACTTTATTGAACGTTTCTGCAGTATTATTGAAATGATATTCTACAAGCAACTGCACAGGGTAAGTTCCGGCAGCGGAGGTAGAAGTATCTATTATGTAGGTTACCTTAATGCTCTGCCCTGGTTGGAGCTGTGCAAATGTTACATTATTTGCAGTAAGTGCTCCAAGTGGATTTGATGATGATACGTGTATGGATAAAACACCGGGCGAAAGCATATGTATCTCAAGGTCTCTATATACCTTATTCCCCGTATTGTTCAGATAAAATGTCAGAAGTTGTTTTTTTGTATCGGAAACCAGGTTCTTATTTTCCACAGCCACTGTTAAACTTTTCTCTTCACTTCCATGTATATATGTATTGATAGTATAAACTACATTGTTAATATGGAAATATACAGGAATTGTCCCCGTAACATTTTTAGCATTTATATAAAATGTGAAATTCATCAACGTTCCGGCAGGATAGTATGCAATTGAATAATTTCCCGGTGATACAACGTTGTAATCCATGGACGTTATATTGAAATTCACATTCTTCATCGCAGATGTACCTGTATTTTCTGTATAAATTGTTAATTTAATGAATTTCTCGTTCTGATAGATTACCGGCGGGTTTGTAGTATACGATATCACGCTTACATCCGGTTTCCCAACAGGAATTGTGAACACTGTGTTCCCTGACATTGTGGTATTATCATAGCTTATGTTTTCATCATAGAAAGATCCACTGGCGTTTTTACTTATATTAACCAGCTGCATTATTGTATATGAGTGCCCTGCCTGAATTTCAGGAATCCGATTGTATGTGCGCACGTTTTTGTCCGGGCCGTTTATGTAAGCATATGTAAATGGTGATTTATAGGCGGACAGATTCATGGACACATTAGCATTTTCAATATTTGTGTAGGATTCAAATGTGACATAAAGTGGTATGCCATTGCTTCCAGGTGATGGCAATTCAGTTGAATTAGGAGCAAACCATGATACAGAAGTCACTGTAAGCTCATTGTTTGCAACCGTTGCCGGTGCAGTTTTATTGTGTATTGCATCACCTGAAGACATTAATCCAGATGCGCCGATAGCAAGCATTACCATAGATAAAACTATAAATCCAGTTATTAATTTTTTATATATTTTCATTATTATCACCTTTTTTCTCCACTATAAGGGTAGTTAGCAGCACTGCAAACAGGAGGAATATTATACCTGTGATGTAGGTAAAATTATAGGCTGTAGCGGATGGGAATCCATAGGTAATTGGAATAAACGGCAATCCATTGAATCTGTAGGGTATTAATCCTATTATTACCCTGACTGAATACATTGTTTCATATGTTCCGCCCAATGCAGGCGCTATTGTCATTCCAAGTTCCCTGAATACTGTGTTCATGCCTGTTGCTTCTCCAGATTTTGATTTCGGTGTTGATATCAATAGAAGATTAATGATGCCCACCAGGACAAAGGAAAAACCGGTACCCAGGACTGTTGCGGCTTCTATGATATCCAGGATAGTTGATCTGTCCAGGATCAAAAGTATAAAAGCTATAAAACTGACTGAAAGGCCGATTAATATGGAAATTTTAGGGCCACGGGCATCGGTGACCCTGGCGGCAACAGGAGCAAATACCATTGCAAGGATTGTTGCAGGAAGCATAATCAGGCCAGATGTGAAAATAGATTTTCCAAATCCGGAGGGGGCAGGGTCCTGAAGCAATGTTGGAACAGTAAAAAACAGGAAATACATGCCTGCCATGGTGAGTAGCCCGACAAAATTTGCTATTAATATATTCCTGCGTTTCAATAAATGCATATCTATGAACGCATACCTGCTTGCAAGTTCATATTTTATAAATGCGTAAAATGCAGCAATGGAAAATATGAATGAAAATAATATGAGCGGGGAGAGCCATCCATAGGTATTTCCCTCCGACAATCCGAATATGAGCATTACCAGCCCTGATGCCATTATTGCGACCCCGGCAAAGTCTATTTTTTCCTTTGCAGGCGCGGTGTTGTCTTTCAGGAAGAAATAAGATAATATGAATAATGCAAAGGCAACAGGGGCAATTGCGTGATAGGACCACTGCCAGCTATAGGCTTCTGTAATATATGCTCCGATAACCAGAGCCATGCCGGCACCTACAGCAAAGGTTGCACTCATTAATCCCTGTGCAAGGGCAAGCCTCGACCTCGGGACGACATCATTGATTATTGCGTAAGCCAGAGGGTACATGCCAAATCCAATGCCCTGAATTATCCTTATAGCTATTAACTCATCAAGGCTTGTAGCAAATCCCCCCATTGAAACAGAAATTGCATAAATTAATGAAAGAATTAAAAACACTTTTCTTTTACCGAACACATCACCAAGTTTTCCGAATATCCCTGCAGCTACTGTACCTGTAATAAGGTAAGCAGTGAGAATCCATGAGACATTGTTATATGTGGTATTAAAAAAAGTGATAAATACAGGAATAGCCGGAACAATCATTGTTTCCACATAAACAATCAACGTCCCTGCAAACGCCATCAGGGCAACTATTCTTGCAATATCACCTTTATCAAGATTCTCCATATATGTCTTATTAGACATGTCTAACTAGTATAAATATATTATCAGCACTCCCAAATCTTTATTTAAATGGCTATGTTATATAACTATGCCATATAAAACCATAAAAACAGCAGAGGAAAATGGCACGGGTTTCATTTATTTTGATAGGGAAGATCACCTGAATACCATTACCGTTGAAATGATAAATGACATCTCCAGTGCATTATCTGATATGGAAAGCACATGCAGGTCAATTGTAATTGGTGGAAAAAAGAATTTCTCAGCAGGAGCAGATGTATTGCAATTTCCGGAGCTGGATCCATCAGAAGCCTATGAATTTCACAGGAAATTAAATGAACTTGCACTTTATTTCCGGGAATACACATGGCCGGTAATATC
>JAKBQO010000167.1 GCA_021835185.1 Thermoplasmata archaeon | reverse complement strand
TAAATCAATAGTACATAATATAGATAAGACCTGGTAATTTTGGCCGTCATTACAGTTTATTTATAAATTTAATCTCAACACCTTTTGTCCCTATTATTTTTAGAAATTCCAACGTGCCGGTTCCTTCTGCCAGGACGATACTTGACCCGTTGGTTAGGGAAATTGAGTAGGATGTAACAGAGATGGTGTGACTGAGTAGATATGTAAATATTGCTATAACCACCACAAAGAAAAACACACCAATTGACAATCCAATATAGCCAAATGCGAGAAATAGCAACATGAGGAGAAACCCTACAATAATCAGAATAATGCGTAGAATATTTATACTTCGAAAACCACCACGCCCGGTTATTACATTCAAACTTGCAATAGAACTATAATAGACATCTTTTTCCTCCTTGCCATTAAACAAAACAAGTTTTGTTTCAGTTGCAATAATTTTTTTATTCCCATGTATATATTCTGCTAATACATCATTATATTGACCCTGTAAATTATCTGTTCCGGGTTGCATAATTCCACAATGAGGCTTTTGGTTATAAATTTTTAGGAAATGTTTTTTAGTATACTATTCCGAGAAATTATTTGAATTCATTGACAATGGGAATTTTAATTATGTATGGTAAATTGCAAATGTGCCTAGATTTTCAAATAATAAAAATTAGAGGGTAAACTTTCCAACTTCTTCAAGCATATCCGGTTTTTTAGCCCTGTAATAAAAATAGAGCACTATAATGAACACAAAGTATATGCCAGAAATATATGAGGCGTAGTTAAGTGGTGGCGCCGGGGCAGGGTATACAACGTATACAATAGCAACTACAAGAGCTATTGCTACTGCCCAGGGTATTATTAAATGCTGTATTATTCTCAAAGTTCCTTTTCTTCTATGGCAAACCCCAAGGCCGATTCCAGCTATTGCATGGTTTGAAAAACTGAAAATTGAGTTGCTTATTATAAGGAATAAGCTGGCTGTTAGAGGGCCGAGAATGAGGCCTGATACTATTGCTATGGTTATGCTCAGCAGGCCGGTGAATATAACAAGGTTCCCTGGCACTTTGTGTTTATTAATACTGGTGAAAACTTTTGGAAATAAGATTTTATCCCTTGCATATGCATAGGATGTTCTCACAGTGCTTGTCTCGAATGCAACCCCTGATGAATTAAAACTATTAATGATAAATAAGACAAATACTGCAGCAACCGCCAGGCCAAGATATTTTGTATAAACATAAATTCCAGGATCTGATAGGTTTGCATACTGGAACATATTGGTAACGCCGTAGACAACGGACTGGGCATAGGAACTAATTATTATAACTGCCCCTATTAACCCGGCAAGTATACCCAGTGCGAGGGGTATGTTTTTCTTTGGATTTTTAGTTTCCTCTGCTACCGGTACCACAGAATTCAACCCACCAAATGTGGCGATTCCAAGAATCATTTCAATTGCAATATCGGTATAGTTGAAATGCACTGCTGCAGCTGTGAATGGTACATATGAGTTATGCGGGCCGGCAATTACTATAAGGGCTATTGATGTCCCTATAAGAAATATAAATTCAGCAAGGCCAGTATAAAGAACGTATTTTAAGGACAGTTTAACACCGAAGAAATTCAAGACTGTTGTCTCTCCAATAATTATAATTGTTAATGGTATCCAGATCCATGGATATGCTGCAGCTAGTGATGGATCCAGTGCGTAAAGGAAGGCGGTTAATCCTAACATGGCGAATCCTGTATATCCAAGGAGGTAATAGTAATAATAGGAAATACCACCATAAAAAGACAGGAATTTGCCCCTGTCCCCGAAGGCTTTCCTGTGGAATGCTGCCCATGAATATGCGGATGCAACCTCCTTTGACCATTCATATGTCACCAGAGTCATGCCACAATAAATGATAAAGGCAAGAACTATAACAAGCGTCATTGAAGAGCCAACAGCCCCGGCAATTCCTACAAAAAATAAGGCAGTAACAGCAGCCGGGCCATTGGTTCCAAGCCCCTGGGCCAGTGCCTGCCACATGCTTAATGTATGGGTAGCAAGGCCGGATTTTGAATCCAGATTGTCCATCAGAATACAACTACAATTTATATATAAATTTATCGCAATATATATGGAACATGGAACACCTCAGATATTCTGATAGAATGTTATTATCATAGAAAGTTATACCCACAGATGGATGTTTATGAAGCCATAAAAAAAAGGAGAGATGTAAGGTCGTGGTTTTCTGATAAACACATAGACAATAGCAGCCTGGGAAGAATATTGAAAGCAGGAAATTATGCACCTTCGGTGGGATTATCACAGCCATGGAACTATATTTTAATCAGGGATATAGAAACGAGAAAGAAAATTAAGGCAGTTGTAGAAGAAAAGAGAATGGATTTTTATAATTCTCTCCCGGATGAAAAAAAGATAAAATTCCAAAATATAAAAATTGAAGGAATTTTAGAATCGGATCTTAATATGGCCGTAACATGCGATGTTTCCAGAAAAGGCCCTGACATACTGGGAAGGGCTACAATGCCGGAAATGTCGGAGTATAGTGTCGTGTTGTCAATAGAGAATATGTGGCTTGCTGCCAGAGCAGAGGGGATTGGAATGGGATGGATCAGTTTCATTGACCCTGATATGGTAAAGAAAATCTTGGGTATTCCTGAAAGTATTAAGCTTGTAGGATATCTTGCAGTGGGCTACCTTTCCGAAGACCATGATATACCGGAACTGGAGGAAAAGAAATGGGAAAAAAGGCTGGATGTTTCTAATTTTGTATACATGGACAAATGGGGAGAGAAGCCTGATCCAGAAACAATTGATAAACTGAAAAATTCATGGATTTGAGGAAAAATAATCATAAAGTATGCGGTATGTTAACCCGAACACGATATAATCCCTGAATTTATATGTTTCATTTTTATGCATAAGTTCTTCCCGCGTTGCCCAGAAATACTTTGAGATTTCATTGTCCGGATGTATTGCTGTTTCAGTGGAAAAACACTCATATGCCTCTACACTCACATTTCCATTCAAAGTATGGTATATTCCCAGTGACCTTTTAACAGTGATTGGCAGTCCTACCTCTTCCATGGTTTCCCTTATTGCTGCCTGTTCACAGCTTTCATTCCTTTCCCTGTGCCCTCCAGGAAGTGCCATCTGCCCTGACCATGGGTCTCCATCCTGTTCAGCCCGTTTTATTAACAGAAATTTATCACGGTTAAATATAAGGGCTACGGCTGCCATGCATTCCATAGATTATTATGAAAAATGTATATTTAACAGTATTCAAAAGGTGGAAATGCCCGGAGTAAGCCTCCTTCTGTTAGCCTTTCGGTTGGCAACATTCGACTATGCGTCTTACCTGAATCTAGCAGCTGTAGTCAACGATTCAATTTAGACTTGCTCCCTGCAGGGAGAGTTCTCATCAGCACTCCATGAAACGTCATTTTTTCAAATCATCCTTCACATGGAACCGTTTATTTCTTGTCTCTTAACCATGCCTCTCGGCATACCGGCTTTCACCGGTTGCAGCCAGCTGTGGAGGGGGGACTTTCCTCACCTTTCGGCGTCAGTTGCCCTCGGGCTTTTCCACCAGTTTATCGCTGCAAAAGATTTAAACTTATCAGGATTGCACGCATTCGCTATCGTATGTTGCATCATTGCGATATCCGAATATTTCATTAAATACAGCCAGTGTAATTATAATTCC
>JAKBQO010000166.1 GCA_021835185.1 Thermoplasmata archaeon | reverse complement strand
AATAGAAATTATGGCAACAATGATGAATGCCAGTTGAAAATTTCCGTAAATGGAAAACAGGAATCCCATCAATAATGGAGAAACGGTTCCACCCACCTGTGAACTGAAATTCAGGATACTGCTTGACGAAGCAAGATTTCTGTCACTTCCACTGAAATCCGAAGCCATTCCCATGGAGGGGCCTGCGTAAAGGCCATAGAGTGCACCTGTCATAAATGATATGATGAATATTGCAGCCAGAGGTGCGAAATTAATATAAATTATCATGCCCGCCAGAGCAATTACAGGCAATATAGACACCAGAGGTTTTCCGTTTTTCATTTTCCTGGATATGAGACCACCAATAGGAGATGTAATAAGCCCCCCGGCCGCAGGAATCCATGCATATAAATATGCACTAGAATAGGGCACAATATGGTCGAATACAATAAATGTGGTGAAAAGCGTCACAAATCCAATATACGTGAAACCGGCAGAGAATCGTATCATAGCAACATAGATTATTCTCCTGTCTATCTTTCCATGCCTTTCCTTTTTAATCTGTTGTGGTTCCCTTATGAATATGAAATTCAGAATGGCTGAAAAAACAAGTATGGACATAATTGCTATGAATGTAAACCTGAAACTGATAGAAAGTGTTCTCAGGATTAAATATTCTCCCAGTGAAGCACCTATAAAGAATCCTGTCTGGTATATGCCCACAAATGTTGCCCTGGTGGATACGGGAAGCCATTTTTGGACCACTGATGTATCAGATACGTATACAGTAGCAGAAAAGCTACCAAGCATAACCTGTATGATAAAAATGGCAACATATGAATTCCTGAAAAAATAAAAAAGGAAGAATGAAAAAGCCATGAGAATAAATGAGATTTTTGCCACCTTAGATACTCCTACACGGTCAGATATTATCCCTGCAGGGATCTGGAATAGAGTGTATCCCACCCAGTATGCGGTTATCAACAAAGAACCCATGTATACTGTGATGTGCAGTGTTGACACAAGAAGCGGTATAAGCACCGGAATAAAGAATCTCAATGTGGAATTCATAGAAAATGAGACTATGGAAGCACTGAGAATACCCGAATATTTTCTTTTGCCCGGGGAAGTGATATCTTCTGGCATTCAACAGATAATATATATAAAGTAATTAATATTTTATCAATAAACAATAATAGGATTGTACCGATTTGTTGTTTTAACAAATTTAGCATTCATCAAAATGTATACATTAAATTTTATGTATCCTGTTACAAATTAATTCTTATTTGTATCATGTTACAAATTTACGTATCCAACGGTAAATTAGTCATAGTAACCTCCTCTCCCAGTTTTCACATAGAGCTTTCCACTTCAACGGTTGCTTGCGGAATCTCCATGGGTTTGATTCCTCTCAACCAGAGATGATCTGTTCTTCCTGCTAAGCTATCCGACCTATTTCACTTCTGTCTGCCAGCGGACCGAACATTACCTTGAGAGTGATAAAAATGTTAAATTTTAAGGGATGTTATGGTCCTATGAATCCAGTCCTCTACAGGTGTATATTTTATAAGTACGTTGTTAATTAATTCTTCCTTCGCATAGTCAAAAGTAATTATTTCACCTGAATTGAGATTCAATCTATTGCAACAGTTTATTAATCCATCCGTCTCTCTTGCCCTAGTTTTTTCATTGTTTAGATTATAAGAAACCTGAATAGCCATATATGTATTTTTATTTTTGACGACAAAATCAACCTCTCTATTGTTTTCATTCCAGTAATAGAAATGGAATTGAGGATTATTTTTGGAAATGGCAAACAATGTTGCAGCTACTGTATTTTCAAGAAGTCGCCCCTTTATTTCTACTGGATTTATTCCCAGAAAATACGGGAATGAATTATCTATTGTATATACTTTTTTGGGGCTATTGTTTTGGCCTTTTATGGAGAATGAAAATCTGTCAACAAAAAATAGAAGATACGCCTTCTCTAAATACAATGAATAATTATATATGGTTTTTACAGGCATGGAAAGGAATTTTGAGATACTGTTAAATGTTATTTTTGATCCTATACTTGTGATATAAAATTTTGCAAGTTTTATAATCGCATCCGGTTCATGTATATTAAATCTCTGGATGACGTCCTTCAATATTATAGTATTAAAATAGCTGTCTGCAAGTTCCTGTTTATTATTAGACAGCACAATTGCAGGAAATCCACCATGCTTCAGATATTCAGTAATAGACCCACCGCCTTTAAACTTAACAAATTCCGTATAATTTAATGGATGTACGTAAATTACTATATGCCTCCCAGATAGAAGCGTTGAATACTCAGAATCCAGCAATTTTAATGATGAACCGGTGATTATAAATTTCGCCTCATCCCTTTCTGATATTCCCCTGACAAATCTCTCCCACCCAGGCACTTCCTGGGCCTCGTCAAGAATTACAATTGCCTGTTTGTCAGGGTTAATTGTTTCCCTGTAGACGTTGTATATATCAAGCAATAAATTGTATTCCCTTTCTATTAACCTTTCATCCCCAAGGTTTATTATAAGTACTTGAGTTTTTGAAAATGACTTTTTAATAAGGGCCTCTGCAATCTGCTTTGATATGAATGATTTGCCTGACCTTCTGATTCCGGTTTCTATGATAATTTTTATTTGATTGTCATTGAACAGATCAATAATTTTATCATCATAAAAACTTCGGTTTATACCAGTGTCTATGTGATGGTTCCAAAAATTCCACGAAGATAATATTTTGAGAATATTTTCCCTATCCATTATTTTTATGTATTGCATTTTAAATATTTAATTTTATGTATCCTGTTACAAATTAATTCTTATTTGTATTTTGTTACATATTTATCAAAAAATCAAGATAATTGAAAGTATGTTATACAAGTTAGAAATTAACTCTGTTTTAAATACCTAGATAAACCAAATTATCATATGCACCGGTACAAAAGAGCGATATTTTCCCTTCATCAGAAATGATTAATTAGGCATTGAATAATTATCCATAATGAATTTTATTGAAAAAATTACAGTCCCTATAGAGATCAGAGCACTCAAAACCGCTAATATATATCATATTTCTGGAGATTATAACTATATTGTAGATACTGGAATGTCTGAAAATGGATACAGACAGATAAAAAATGCAATAGACCTTTCAAAGATTGATGTGTGCATAATAACTCATCTCCATATAGACCATATAGGTGGTGCACTATATCTGGAGAAATACAATAAAATTCCTATATATATCTCTAAAAACGATTATGACACAATTAAATACATCACAGATAATAGACGGGAATATTTTACCGACTATAAAAATTTGATGATTTCAAACGGCGTGCCTGAAGAATTATTTCACGATATAACTGGCGGCAATCCAGTTATGAAATTTATTGATTATTATTCTTCTTTAAATCTCAATATCATCGGAGATATGCATATGAGAGATACGGAAATAATAGATGTCCCAGGACATTCTCCAGGTTCCGTGTGCATATATTTCAATGATATACATGCCATGATAACAGGAGACCATATATTAAAAAATATATCACCAAATATCAGTGTTTACAGGAATAACACTGATTATTTAGGTATGTATATGGAGAGTCTGAACAAAGTAAGAAATTATGATGTGAGTATTGCATATCCCGGTCACAGAGATAATTTTACAAATTTTTCTGAAAGAATAGATCAGATACTGGAACATCATCGAATAAGAATAGAGAA